>JAISDI010000112.1 GCA_031264895.1 Endomicrobium sp.
TCCCCGATTCCAAAAAATCGGAAATTCCCCCTTTTTTTTAAAGGGGGTGGACGCGGAGCGGACGGGGGATTTAGCCAAAGGCTCTGACGGGGTATTGCGCAAAGCGCTTACGGAGTATCGACCCCAAGAATGACGATGTATAGCAAACAAAGTGAATCTCCCCCAGCGGGAGCTGGGGGCTTCCCCCCATTACGATTCTCGGAGTTCAGAAAATCTGAACCCGCCACTTCATCCACCAGCGGGAGCTGGTGGGTTTAGAAGGCTTACTAAATATTGTCCCATTATTTTCATACGTCTCTTACGACAAACGGCGAAACGGCAACATGGTTCCCCGATTAAAACATTCGGGGATTGACAACAACTCCCACACTGTTGTCATTGTGTTCGTCATTCCCGAAGGTTGTTAAATGCTGTAATTCCTTAGCAGCCTGCCCCAGCCGCAGCGCGAAGAATAATGAGCGCAAGTCTTGCGGCGGGCGCGAGATGTGAGCGCCCTATCCTTATTTTAATACGGGGGGAATCCATTTTGTCTTTTCGCTTTTTGCCGCCATCACAATATTTAAGCTATTTGTCTATTTAACAATACCCGACAAAGACATTCGGGTATGACGACAAAGGAAGAAAGATGTTTTTTAGAAAGCTCTAATGGAATTTTTGGGTTAAATTATTCGCCTATTATTTTTATGAGAACTCTTTTTCTTCTCATACCGTCGAACTCGCCGTAAAATATCTGCTCCCATGGGCCAAAATCAAGTTCTCCGTCGGTAACTGCGACAACTACTTCCCTGCCCATGATCTGTCTTTTTAAATGTGCGTCGCCGTTGTCTTCGCCCGTTCTGTTGTGCCGGTAGAGCGAAAGCGGTTCATGCGGGGCTAATTCTTCAAGCCATCTTTTATAGTCGTCATGAAGTCCGGATTCATTATCGTTTATGAAAACCGAGCTTGTTATATGCATTGCGTTGACTAAAACCAATCCTTCTTTTATGCCGCTTTCTTCTATGGCATTTTGCACTTCGTCCGTAATATTAACAAAATCAACTCTTCTAGAGATATTAAAAACAAGTTCTTTTCTGAACGTTTTCATGACGGCTCCTTTAATTTTCCGTATTTGTTTAGCAAAGCGTCTTTGATGCCGAGCAAAATGTATTTGTATTTTTTGATTTTATCTTTTTCAAAAAGTAAAATTTTTGCCGCTCCGCCCGCCGTTGCGCCAAATGCCACCCTGAAAGCTCTGTACGGATAAATAAATAAAAATTCTTTAAAAAAATACAAACCGTTTCTTGCAATATAATACCTTCTAAACGGCGGCTGATTTGTAATGTGAAAGCCTAATTTTTTTTGCGATTTTCCGAATTCGTGAATAATAAAAACGTTTTGCGCTTCATAATTTTTTAAGCCCGCTTTTAAAACTCTGTAATAAAATTCTATGTCGACATAATCGATAAACAGTTTTTCGCAAAACCCGCCCGCTTTTTCAAAAACCGGCAATTTTATAAAATTCCCTGAATTGACCATCAAATTATTTTCTCTAAACGGGTCAAGGGGACGGGGGTGTTGACCCAAACCGAACCCGCGTTCTATATATTTACAGCCTAATACGGCAATTTTTTCTTTTTTTTCTTCAGATAAAGAATTGTAATCTTTCATCATATTTTCTACGGTTGACGGAGGGAGTTCGCTGTCTTGATCAAGCGTCAAAAGCCAACCGCATTTTTTCTCTTTGGCATATTCGATACCCTGATTTAAAGCATATGCTATGCCGAAATTCTCACCGTTTAATAACAATTTCAGATTTTTATCCGAATCTGCAAGCTGCCGCAGCCTTTCGATTATGCCGCCGTCCTTTGTGGCATTGTCGGCTATTACAGTAAAATCAACCTGATTTTTTACGGATTCATAACATCTGAAAACTTTATCGGAATTATAAGAAACTATTACGGCGCACAATTTCATTTTATTTTCCACAAAAATATTTATTTTAACAACCATTCTAAGCAATGCAGCCTGTATTTCATTTTTTCCAGAGATAAGACGCGGGAACTGCCCATATTTTATCGCCCATAGAAATAATTTCGTCGCCTGTATATAAAATTATGCCTTTATGAAATTTATCTTTAAGCAAATATCTCATATTATATATGTTATTAAAATCTTTTTGCGACAAAGAACTGTCAAGCTTTACTTCTATACCCAAAGTTTTGCCATTTTCGTATTCTATTGCAAAGTCAACCTCTTTACCTTCGGGATTAAATACGGAAATCTCGGCGCCTATAAGCAATGAAGCATTTTTTATAATCTCAGTAGCTATAAAATTTTCAAAGATATGCCCCATAGCGGCTTTGTCATTTCTATAAATTTCCTCGATGTCTCTTTTTAATAAATACAGCATAAAGTTAGTATCTGTAAAATATATTTTAGGAGCGCGGATAAACCTTTTTTCTATATGCGCAGGCTTTGCCCAGGGCTTTATTTCAGATATGATAAAAGTTTTAAATAAAACCGATAAGTATTTTTCAAAAGTTTTATTGTCAAGCCCGATTTCATTTTGAATTTTTGATTTATTTAGCGGACTTCCGATATGTACGGCTAAATTTGCCAGCAGCGATATAATTTTATAAGGATTTTTTATATCGTCAATGCTTTTTATGTCTTTTTGCAAAAGCAAATTCAAATAATTGTCAAACCATAATTTGCGGTTAATTTTTTTATCTACGGCTATTTCAGGGAAAGTGGCGTTAGATATTGCATCTATAATATCATACTTGCCAAATTTTTCACTTTTTAAATCGTCTTTCCAAAGTCTGTCTATAAAGTTGGTATTTGTTTCATAATATTCGCAAGAAGAGAAAGGTAAGAGCGTAAAAACGGACATTCTGCCTACCAGAGCTTTTGCAAGAGAAGGAACAGCCATTAAATTGGCAGAACCTGTAAGCAAGTATAAATTTGCATTTTTTCCGTTGAATCTATTTTCGTCAACCGATATTTTCAAATAGGGAAAAATTTCTTTGGCAAG
>JAISDI010000165.1 GCA_031264895.1 Endomicrobium sp.
AAAAATATACATAAAATGTGAGAGCAGTTAAATGAAGAAAAATTTAGTTTTACTTGCAATTGTAGTAACGGGGTGTTTTGCAGCGTCTTGTTCTAAAAAAGAAAATAAATATTCAAATGTTTCAAACGAAAATACGCAGCCGTATACAATACAAATTGCTCCTGTGCAGCAAGGCGCGTCGCTGCCGGAAGGCATTTCTTTCGGATCTTACGGGACTTTAAAAGCAACCGTTATAAACGATCTGACTTCTACTGAAATTGAAAATCCGGATATTATATGGTCGACAAACTGGAACGGAGCGGCATTTGACGCCCCGTCGTCTACGATAACCGTATTTAGAGCGCCTTCAACCGAAAGCGCCGCCGGCACAACAAGAAAAATCACCGTAACTTATAAGGACTTTAGCAAAGACCATAACTTTATTGGCGGGAATGTTAATGCAGTAAGCGCTAACGACAGTTGTTGGTATGCAGGAAATAACGACAACAATATCATTGACGGAAATATAGAGATCAGTCATATTCCTGATGAACTGGATCATGGAGTTGCGACAACTTATACGGTAGACGTTTATCATAATGGCGTTATAGACAGTTCTGAGGATTGTTCCCAAGCTGTATGGACTTTTACAGGTTCAGCTTTCACCGAAATTTCAGGGACTACGGGAAAAAGCGTTACAGCTACCATAAAAAGCGGCGCCGTTATGTCCATAAACGTTGTGTTGAGAGGACGTTCATTTACTATTGGCGTGTCGCGCTGAGCCGTCCTTATTTTTTGCATACTGCCGCGAAATAGTTTTCTTCATCAAGGATTTCTACCGTTTTGAAGCCGGCGGCGGATGCAAAAATTATTATTTCTTTGTTTGAAGGGAGCATGTCGTTTTTCACGGGGTGGGAACATTTTTTGTGGAATGCGTCGATTTGGTTTTTGTTTGCGTCGTGGGAGATCACTAAAATTCCGCAGGGTTTTAATATCCTGGAACACTCTTTGAAAGCTTTTTGTTTATCGTCTATGTGAGGGAGAGCGTTATGGAGTATGATTTTGTCGAACTCTTCGTCGTCGCAGTAAGCGTCTTCAATGCTTGCTTCTATGTATGATGCGGCGTTTCCATTGATTTCTTCGGCTTTGTTCAACATATTTACGGAATAATCCAAAGCAAAAATCTTTGCGCATTTTCCTTTGAGCAGAGGGATCAAAAATCCCGTTCCGCAGCAGGCGTCAAGAACTGTGTCGGTTTGTTTAAGATCCAGCAGCGGAATAATATTTTCCTGTATTAATTTATATTTTGATTCCGGCGGATAATGCCATTCGCCTGCGCATTTGTCAAAAAATTCTTTTTTCATCTTATTTCTCCGGATATTTTTTTATATATTATCGTCAAAGCAAAAATACATGACGACATTATCACTATCGAAGCGCCCGCAGGCAAATCAAAAGCGTAAGACATAAACAAACCCAAAACGCATGACGCCACGGCAAACAAAACCGAAAAAACGTAAAGTCTGCCAAGCTTTTTTGTTATTTGCGCCGCCGAAGCCGGCGGAATGGTTATCAGGCTGTAAATTAAAAGACCGCCTATTGTTTTGATATTGAGGCTGACCGTAACCGCGCACAGCGTTAAAAGCGAGTAAAAAATAAATCTTTCCGGAATTCCGCACGCAAAAGCTATATTTCTGTTATATATTACGGAAATTATGCCTTTATTGAAAATTAAAAGAAACAAAACAATTATAACGGCAATCAAAGCCAGCAAAAAACTTTCTCCGGCGCTTATGATCAAAATGCTTCCCCACATAAAAGACAGCGCTTCAGACGTTTTTGCTCCGAGTTTTCCCATAAACAAAAAAGCAAACCCCAGCATAAAAGCAAACAGCATGCCTGTAGACAAATTCGGCGAAAAATTTCCCTTTTCAGCCACAGGGCCAATCGTCAGCGAAGATAATACGCAAAAAACCAAAGCCATAACAATGGGATTTATGCCAAAAAACAGGCCGAGTATTGCTCCGGCAAAAGCCGTATGCGCCATAGCAACGCCGACAAACGGAATGTTTAACAGATATACCCAAACGCCTATTATTCCACACGCAACTCCCGCAAAAAAAGAAGCGGCTAAAGCTTTTATAAAAAAATAATTGTATAAAAATTCCATGGATATTTTGCCGCCCTAGTAAATACCGTATTCGCGCGCCTTTTGTTTTATATCTTTATTGTCCGTGTCCAAAACTATTTTTCCGTCTTTAAGCATAAAAACTTTTTCGCAGCATTTCGGAATCATATCAATGTCGTGCGTAACCATTAAACACGTGAATTTAAAACTCAAATAAAGTTTTTCTATGAAATTCAAAAACGTTTTTTGAGAGTTTGGATCCAAATTTGCCTGCGGTTCGTCGAGTAGTATTATTTCCGGCTGCTGCGCCAAAACTCTGGCTATCGAAACTTTTTGCGCTTCCCCTCCGGAAATTTCTCCGAGCGGCGAGGCGGCTATATATTCGATCTGCGCAATTCTTATCGCATTGTCGACGATTTTTTTATCTTCTTCGCCGAATTTTTTAAAAATGCCGTTTTTTGCAAACCTTCCGACGCTTACAGCCTGATATACCGAAACCGGAGAATTTTTGTCGGCAGTATTGTTTTGCGGCGCATAGCCGATAAGGTTTTTATTTGCTTCTTTTAAATCTTTACCTAAAATTTTTATGTTTCCGGTAAATTTCTGCAAACCACAGACGGCTTTTATCAGCATGCTTTTTCCCGCGCCGTTTGCTCCTATAAGCGCGGCAAAACTGCCTTTGTTTACGCTGAGATTTACTCCGTTTAATATTTGTTTTTTAGGAAAACTTATTTTGAGGTTTTGTATTTCTACGGCGGAACTCATTGAATGACCTTGTGCAGTCTTTTCCCGTTATCTTTTAAAGTGTTTATGTACGAATTTCCTATCGGGAAATTGCTTATCACGCACTGCTTTGCATTGATATTGTCCGCAAGCTCTCTGCCTGTGCCGGCGCCGGCCTGCAAATTGTCTACAACGATTTTTACGCCTCGTTTTTTTCCTTCGCCGACCAAATACGCAAGTTTTTTTGCCGTTAAATCTTCGCTTTTTCCGTAAGTCGCAACGACTTCAAAACCTATCCACTCGAGAAAATCTTTTATCTGTTCGTTTGAAATTACTTTTTTCCCGTAAGCGCTTTCAAGCTGCTTTTTAACTTCTTCGGCGGCAAAATTTATACGGAAAACATAATCGGTAAAATTGTCTTCGTAATATTTTCCGTTTTCGGCATCCATATAAACAAGCATAGTTTTTATTTCTTCGGCGGCGCGCACATGTATGTAAGGCACCATCCAGCTGCCTTCCGTTTGCGCCTGTTTATACAGAACGCCTCTGTTGCCGGCCTGAACTTTCAGCCTGCCTATCCAATTTTCCCACTTATGGCTTAAAACCAAATTGCTGTTTTCGGTACGCTCGACGATTTTAGGAGTGATATCGTAATTGCTTGGGCATACAAGCGGCTGTATTATCATCTGCACATCAACTTTATTTGCGCCGATTTCTTTAACGATCTGATAAATATCAGAAGTAGTTACGGTTATCGTTATTTTTGTTTTGTTAGGGTCTTCAAAAGGAACGGCAAAAACGCTTTGACATAAAAACAAAAAAGAAATCAGTATAAAAACGTTTAATTTTTTCATTTCATCTTCCGTACACAGCCTTTTAATTACCCTGCGGCCGCGAAAACGTCCGCAGCCGCAGGGCTTTGTAATATTATAGTGTATTTTTAAGCTAATTTCTAATCCGATTTATCTAAAAATTTACCTCATCATCGACATACTTGCCGTATAATGCTCTGAATCCTTACACTACAATCCCGTTTCAGCATTTGTCATTGCCGTTCTAATTTGCCGTCTGCAAAGACTAAAATTTATATACGGCGCCGACAGTCGCGGTTGCTCCGGGCATTTCGTAAATTCTGTCAGCCCCGAAAGAAACAATGTACATTTCATATTTTTGATTTGTAAAATTGTCTGCGGCAACAAAAATTGAGAACTGTTCATTTACGTCAAAATTGACTTTAGCGTTGAAAACGTTGAAATCTTCAAGTTTTGCAATATTTGCGCTGTTTGTGTTTGCGGCATAAATCGCATAATAATCGAAAACAAGCAATGCGTTTATATGAAAACCAAATCTGCCTATTTTATAATCTAAAGACAAATCAACTTTATTTTTTGCTATTGGCATAGTTATTTTGTTTTTTGAAAGCCCTTCTTTCAAATCGCCTGCGTCCAAGTACGAATAAGCGGCATAACCGTTTAAATTTCTTAAAATTTCGCCTCTGACAGAAAATTCGGCTCCTTTAAATTCATAACTGCCTGAATTTTGGAACTGAACAGGCACCGGCGTATGAACCGGAGAAATAAAAACTTCCTGTATAT
>JAISDI010000257.1 GCA_031264895.1 Endomicrobium sp.
AAAGGTCAAAAAAAGTATAGGAATGAAAGGTAATAAATAGGTTTTTTCAAAATACTGTTCGTCATGCCCGAAATTTGTAATCGGGCATCCATTTTTATGAAAGAAGTTTTTGTTTTACTACGAAAATGGATCCCCGACAAAGACACTCGGGGATGACGACAAAGAAAAAAATGGTTTTTAGAAATCTCTAATGGAATATTTGGGTTAAAATTAATGATAAAAAAAGCCCGACGCTTAAATAAGCGTCGGGCTTTTTTATTTTGAAAATTATTTTTTCTTTTTCGCTTTTTTGGCTTTGGTTTTTCCGCAGTTGCAGGCAGCTTCGGCTTTTTTCTGTTTTACGGCAGCTTGTGCAGCCGCAAGCCTTGCAATCGGGACTCTGAAAGGCGAACATGATACATAGCTGAGACCGACATTATGGCAGAACTCTACGGATTTCGGATCGCCGCCGTGTTCTCCGCATATACCCAGCTTCATTCCCGGGCGTACGTCTCTGCCGAGTTCTGCTGCATAAGATATAAGCTGTCCGACGCCGTCCGTGTCTATGGTTTGGAAAGGATCGTCGGCAAGTACTTTTTTATTGAGATAATCTCCCATGAAAGCGCCTATATCGTCCCTTGAAAAACCGAAACTCATCTGCGTCAAATCGTTAGTGCCGAAAGAGAAAAATTCGGCGACTTCGGCCATTTGATCCGCAAGAAGAGCGGCTCTCGGTATTTCTATCATTGTGCCTACGGAATACTGAATCTTTTTTACTCCGGTTTTTGCTACAACTTCTTTGTATACTTTATCTATTATGACTTTCTGATCTTTGAGTTCGTTTACGGAACACGTTACCGGTATCATAATTTCCGGCTGCACTTTTTTGCCGCTTTTTATAAGTTCCGCGCTGACTTCAAAAATCGCTCGAACCTGCATCTCGGTTATTTCGGGATACGTTATTCCAAGCCTTACGCCTCTGTGTCCCATCATCGGGTTTGTTTCGTGAAGTTTTTCGCCTCTCTTTCTAAACTCGTCAAGCGTAATGCCTATGCTGTCTGCAATAATTTGCTGTTTATCTTTTTCTTGCGGAATGAATTCATGTAAAGGCGGATCGAGAAGTCTTACGGTTACGGGATATCCGTCCATAGCTTCAAGTGTTCCTTTTATTGAATTTTTAAAGAAAGGAAAAATTTCGTTTAAAGCTTTTACTCTTTCTTCGGTAGTCGAAGAAACTATCATTTTTCTTAAAGCAAAAAGCGGTTTTTCCGAATTTTCTCCATAAAACATATGTTCTGTTCTGAATAATCCTATGCCTTCAGCGCCAAAAGATTTTGCTTTTTTGGCGTCTGCCGCAGTTTCGGCATTTGTGCGGACTTTTAACACTTTTACACTATCGCAAAGTTTTAAGAAATCAAAAAGCAAAGCATTTTCGGTAGCGTCAACCATATCCAGCTTTCCTTCATAAACGATTCCTTTTGTGCCGTTTAAAGTGACCCAGTCGCCTGCTTTAAACGTTTTCCCGCCTATAGTCATCTTCTTTGCGCCTAAATCAACTGATATTGCAGCGCAGCCTACTATACAGCATTTTCCCCAGCCGCGCGCCACAAGAGCCGCGTGCGAAGTCATGCCGCCGCGCGCAGTAAGGATAGCCTGAGCCGCTCTCATGCCTTCAACATCTTCAGGGTTTGTTTCTTCTCTCACTAAAATAACTTTCTTGCCTGCTTCCGCAGCCGTTATCGCTTCTTCAGACGAAAAAACTATCGTACCAGCCGCTCCGCCGGGACCTGCCGGAAGACCTTTTGCCAAAACTACGGCAGTTTTTTCGGCTTTTGAATCTATTATAGGATGTAAAAGTTCGTCAAGCTGCGCGGGACTTACTCTTAAAACGGCTTCTTCTTTGGAGATAAGTTTTTCTTTTACCATGTCTAAAGCCATTTTGACGGCTGCAGGGCCGTTTCTTTTTCCGTTGCGGCACTGAAGCATCCAGAGTTTTCCATCTTCGATCGTAAATTCTATGTCCTGCATGTCTTTGTAATGTTTTTCAAGTCTTTTTTGTATCGCAAATAAATCTTTGTATATTTTGGACATAACCTCTTCAAGAGTTTTCTCGCCTTTGTTATGTTCGCTTTTTGCGGCTTCGTTTATCGGGGCTGGAGTTCTGATTCCTGCCACGACGTCTTCGCCCTGAGCGTTAATAAGATATTCGCCGTAAAATCTCGGATCGCCGTTGCCGGGATTTCTTGAGAAAGCGACGCCCGTTGCGGAAGTGTCTCCCATATTTCCGAAAACCATTGACTGAACGTTTACCGCCGTTCCCCATTCGTCCGGAATGCCTTCGATTTTTCTGTAAGCTATCGCGCGTTTTCCGTTCCATGAAGAAAACACCGCGCCTATTCCGCCCCAAACCTGTTCAAACGGATCGTCGGGGAAATTTTTGCCTAAAACTTCTTTCACTCTGACTTTAAATTTTCCGGCAAGCTCTTTTAAATCTTCAGCCGTAAGTTCCGTGTCCAAAGTTACGCCTTTTTCTTTTTTCTTTTCTTCCATTATTCTTTCAAGCTGTTTGCGGATCCCTTCGTCGTCTTTTGGCTCGATTCCGGCGGCTTTTTCCATAACCACGTCGGAATACATCATTATAAGTCTTCTGTATGCGTCATAAACAAATCTTTCGTTTTTAGTTTTTTCTATCAAAGCAGGGATTGTTTTTGTGGTAAGCCCTACGTTTAAAACCGTCTCCATCATGCCCGGCATCGAACTTCTTGCTCCGGAACGTACGGAAACCAAAAGCGGATTTTTAGTGTCTCCGAATTTTTTTCCTATGACTTTTTCAACGCTTTTTAAAGCCAACCCGACCTGTTTTTCAAGTTCTTTCGGGTATTTTTTCTTATTTTCATAATAATATGTGCATACTTCCGTGGTAATCGTAAATCCGGGCGGAACCGGAAGTTTTAAGTCTTTGTGTCCCGCCATTTCGGCGAGATTTGCGCCTTTTCCTCCGAGTAAATTTCTCATGCTGCCGTCGCCGTCAGCTTTTCCGCCACCAAAAAAATAAACATACTTCTTAGGCATTTTCTTACTCCTTTTCATGTATTTTTCAGACGATAAACAAACAAAATTCTACAACTTATGCTTATCAAAGTCAAGATAAGGTTTTTTTATAATTTTTGACTAATGCTGCGGAAAAAAGGCTGGCTACTACAACAAAAAAGGAGAGGCTTTGAAGCCTCTCCTGCGATTGCTTTATTGTAATTCCAAATTGATTTGTTCCGACAGAAGCGCTATATCCAAATCTTTGGGATTTATGGCCATGGCATAATCCAGCGCGCTTCTAGCATTTTCATATCTGCCTTTTTTAAAATTATTTAAGGCTTCTTTAAAATAATATTGTGTTCTTTTTTTATTTGAATATTCCACAAGATAGAAGTTCGCCATGCCTCTGTAATCGGCCATATTTTCGTATCTTTGAGACAAATTATCGATCAAACTTTTGGCTTTTTTAAAATTTGAATCTTGAAAAGCTTCTACCGAAAGTAAAAATTCTTTTCTGTCCGACCCTCTGAAACGCAAAGCCTGCGCATTTAACTCGCCTATTATCGCATTATATCTCTGCGCATCATAAATTTCCGGCATTAAATCGACGGCTCTTTTATAGTACAACAACCCTTCATAGTAATTTCCGTCTCTGAGACTTCTTTCTGACTCGACAAAGTAATCTTCCGCCGTGTCTCTTTTAAAAACAAACAATTTTTCTTTTACTATCAAAATTTTATTTTTCATCTCAAGAGCTTTCGTATTATCCGGATAAGTAAGCAGTATTTCATTGAGCATAAGCTCGGCTTTTTCAAGCTTGCCCTCAAAATAATAATCTTCTACTTTTGTCAAATCTGACGTATTGTATTTTTTATATTTCTGCGACGCCGTCTCCGAAGCTGCATACTCTTCGGAATCGTTTCCTCTTTTTTGCGGTCTGGCCTGCACGGCTACACAGCAAAAAGTTACGATTAAAAGAGCACATAACAAATTTATTCTCATAAACGCTCCTTAAGCACTATCCCCAATAAAATTCTTTTATTCTCCTTAAAAATGTTCCGGGTATAGAAATTATTTTTTTAAATATGCCCTCTCTTCCAAAAGGGATAAGGCTGTCTTTGCTTGCCAAAACTACGGCTTCCATGTCATTCATAGGACTCAAAGAACCCATGACGGATTCATGAAGTCTCTCCCTGCCTCTTCTAAAAGTATCTCTTTCCTGCAAAATAACGTTGATCTCCGAAACTAAAGCTTCAAGATCAACAGGCTTTAGAAGGTAATCGTACGCGCCCATTCTCATTGCATCGACGGCAGTTTCAACGGAACTGTAACCGGTAACGACTATCGGAATGCTATCTTTTGAAACCATAAGAGCTTCTTTTATAAGCGCAAGACCGTTCATATCAGGCAGGCGATAATCGACAAGTAAAATGTCGTAATGAGACCGCTTTATCATTTCAAGAGCCAAAGCGGCATTTTCCGCGCTTTCGACAAAAAAACCCTTGTCCCTGACATTCTCGGCTAAAGTTTCCCTTACTATTTCTTCGTCTTCAATAATCAATACTTTTGCTGAATTGTTCACCTAAACACCTTTTAATTTATGATTTTCGCGGAAATAAATATCGTAAGTTCGTATCTTGCTTTGTTTTTTACCATGTTTTTAAATAAATATCCCAAAATCGGAATATCTCCGAGCAAAGGAATTTTATTTTCGGTTTTTGTTTCGGATTCTCTTATCAAGCCGCCTATCACTGCGGTCTCTCCGCTTCTAAGCATCATAATCGTTGTTACTTTGCTTGTGTTGATAACAGGAGTACCGTCAATCGACTCGCCTGTTCTGAAACTTTGCTCAGGCTCGACCTGCAAAACGATCGTTCCGTCTCTGTTGATTTGAGGCTTAACTTTCAGTTTCAGTCCGACTTCTTTGAATGCCGTAGTCGCCGTAACAGCGGCATTAGTATCAGTGGTTCTATTAGACTGATACGGAACCTCTTCTACGATTTCAATGGTAGATTCCTGATTGTTTAAAACTATCAACTTCGGATTTGTAAGAACTTTTGCATCTTTTGTTTCAAGGCCGGCAAAAATTGCTCCGAGTATGTTCCAGTCGCCGGCAATGATCGCGGCTTCGAAACGTCCGAGTCCCATTGAGGAAGGCAATGAGAGCATTTGATTGTATGAGGACGAATATTTCGCCTGAACCGGATCGTCGCCTTTCATAGCGCTGTTCGGATCAATCCAGAGATAATCCGAATCTACTGTCCACTTTGGGCTTCCGTTCTGCATAACGCTCTTCGCTCTGGGCATTCTAAAAATATTGTCTATTTGCGTGCCTATCTGAAAATTATTGGTTATGTTTACATCGATTATCCTTGCTTCGATCAAAACTTGCGGCGTCGGCACGTCCAGCGAGCGGATAAGATTTTCCATTTTATCTATGCTGTCGGCCAAATCGGTTATAATGACCGAATTCGTTCTTGCGTCGGAAGCTATTTTGCCGCCTTTCGAAAGCCTTGCCTGAAGCACTTTTTCCAAGTCCGCGGCTTTGGCATAATTACAAAAAATAACCTTAGAGACCGTGATCGGCGACACATCGCTTTTGCTTTTTATGACGTAAATATTGGTGTCCCCCTGTTTTACGTAATACAGATCATACGTGTCAAGCAATGCGTTTAACGCTTCGTCCGCAGTAACGTCTTTAAGAGATAAAACTATCTTCTTATTCAATAAATCAGCGTCGGTAACAAATTTTCTTCCGGTTTTCATGCTGAGTATATTTAACACCGTATAAAGAGTAGTTCCCTGAAAATCTACGGAAATCAAACCTCTGGACTCAATGGCGGCAAAAGCCGTTTGAGACATCATCACGACGGAAATCAATAAAGCTAAAAGCTTCTTCATCATCCCTCCTTGTTAAATTTTATAATATACTTTTGGCCGTCAAGTTCGACCGTAATGGTCCTTTCCTGAATTGCCACTATCTTAACTATAATATTATTCTTCTTATAGAAATCGCCTATTTTATAAATTTTACCCTCTATAATGACAATAGGGCTGACCGCATCAAAAATAATTCCCGAAATATCTATCGGCGGCGGTTTTCTTCTTACGACTCTTTTAAGCGATACCGCCGTTTTGTTTTTCTGCGGCGGAGTATATTCATAAAAAGGATCTTTAGGCGCCGGATCTATGTCGCGCCATGTGGGGATGTGCCCCGTTTTATTTATCTGATCTGCGGCTTTTTTAAAAATTTCCTTAAAATAACCCGCAGATTTTACTTCTTCCATATTTTCGGATCTGCCGCTGAAATAATCATCCACAGAGGTACTGTATAACAAGGGACTGCTGCGAACCTCGATATTGCCTTCCGTATCGATAGAAAAAGAATGAACCTTTGAAAACATTTCGATATCAAACAAAAATTTATAAAGAGGCTCATACTTGACCCTGAAATTAAGCGTCAAAGTTACCATACCGGAAGCTTCGTCTCTTACAAACGTTTCAGTCGCATCTTTTACGGAATACTTTTCGGCGACGGCAATTACTCTGTCTCTGTACCCCGTCAGCAGATCCTGATTCGGCGCGTAATCGAGAGGAATGCTGTTTATAATGTCTTCGATCTGCATTTTCGTTTCGTGCATATTCTCGTTAATTTTTACAAACTGTTCCAAATCATTATAAACGCTTTGATATTTTTCACGCAAATCATTTTGCTCATGAAGCTGGCGCTCAAAATTTTTATAAACATATTGGTACAGCGCCACCAAAGCAAAAATAAAAAAAATATTTCTTATTATTACGTAAACAAGACTTTTTTTAGAATAACTTTCCATTACTTTTTCCCCGCCACAAAAGGCATCGTTATATTTAAGACAGTAACTTTACGCCCTTTTATTTCAATAGTTTCCGGCGGAGCCGCTACCTCTATCGGATCTTTTCCTAAATAAGAACTTCTTTCATAAGCAGTTCTTATTATTTCGGCATATTCTTTTATATCATATTTCGTATCAGACAATGCCTTTGCCTTAACGGTTTCCTTAATAATATTATCCGGCGACAATATGAAAGAACAAAGAAAATCGTCTTCCGGCATATAAAGACCGGCATCTCTCAGCATAAGTCCGGTTTTAGTGTTGTTGGAAATCATATCTTTTATGGCAAGCATTTTATTATAATTCAAAGTCCATTCCGCTTCGGTATCTTTTATTTTGTTTAAACGCCGCACCTCGTCGATTTTTATTTTTAATTCATTGATCTGTTCTACGACTTTATCTCTTTCAAGAAGCGTATAAACCGTATATGCCATAAGCCCCATGACCGCAAAAGTCAAAAGCAACGAAATAATTTTCAAAAATTGAACGGCTTTTTGGCTTCTTTTCGACGATATTCTGACACGCTTAACAAGATTTACATCATACATTGCTTTCTCCTTGTTGTAGAGAAAGGCCTAATGACACTGCGACAAAAAACCCTTTTTCTTTATCCACAGCGCCTACAACATTCGCAGAATCCAAAGGATTCCATTTTTCTGCGCTTACACCTAACGTTTCGTATATAAAACCGTCTATTCCGGTCAAAATTGCTCCTCCGCCGGTAAGCAATATTTTATCGACTTTTCCTATTTTTTGTCTGGAAACAGAATGTTCCATCGAACGAAATACCGCTTCAAGCAGATTACTTGAACTTTTTTTAAGAACGTTCTTAACGTTCAGCCCTATACTTTCCCATAATGACGGCTGCCTTTTTATCTGCTCGGCCGTACTTAAATCGACTTCATAAATTTCGGCAATTTCCTTAGTAACGTCAAGCCCGCCAAAAGAAACGTTTCTTATAAATTTTAATTCTCCTCTGTCAATAATGGCAATATTAGATATCTCGTGCCCAATATTGACCAAAACGACGGACTCGGAAAAAGCCCTTTTTTCTTCAAAAGCCAAAAAACAATTTGCCAAAGCAATATTGTCCGGAGTAACTCCGACAATATCCAGCTCAGACTGCGAAAAACTGTCAAGAATATGGCTTATATGATCCTTCGGAGAAGCGACAAACAAAACATCCATATTATCCTCACCGGAATCCGAAAGAACTTCATAATCGGAATACATATCGTCCAGCGTTTCAAAAATGCTGTTTTCCGCTTCTATCATAACTGCGCCTTCGACATTTTCGGGAGCCATTTTTGGCAACAAGAAATCCCTGGCAAGCAAATCAATGCCGCCGATAGATAAAGACGTTTCTTTATTTTTGATTCTCAACTGCCGCAGGAGGTTATCTACTTTATTTTTAAGAAGTAAAGGATTTTCTTCCCTATCGCCGTTTTTACCGTCTGCCGAAATCATTGAAGCGTAAACTATATATTTCCCGTCTGTCTTTGCCGAAACCGTACAAGCTTTAATAAACTTAGATCCCCAATCAAGACCTATCAATTCTATCTCCTCCCTCTTATGTAATATCTGAAAATGGGCAATACTTTACCGGTTAAAAAAGATCTATTTGGCGCCGATTTAATATATTCAGGCGTACTTACTCCTAAGCCGCCGGGTAACAATCTGAGACCTTGAACTACAGTACCATCTGCTTCGGTAATATTCTCGTAACCTCTGGCGCCGACAGGGCCGCTTGAGTAAGCAATGAAAAAATGAAGTTCATCTTTTGCAGCAGCTATTTCCCCCATACTATTTTTGTAATCGCTATATATTACAGCGCTGCTTTTTATAACATAAAATTTATAAGTTCCATATTGTCCGGTAAGCGTAGTAGGCGACATATCGGGAATAAAACCGTCATTAGAGTTAAGAGTCTTAGAGTCTTCTTCTACAACATAGCAGTATATTCTTATTCCGCTATCAGCCCCCCCCGTTATACTATCCGAAAAAGTCTCAATTAAATTGCTGTCT
>JAISDI010000130.1 GCA_031264895.1 Endomicrobium sp.
TTGTGATGGCGACAAAAAGCGAAAAGACAAAATGGATTCCCGATAAAAACCTTCGGGAATGACAAACGAGTGAAATCATTTTTGTCGTCATGCCCGAAGTTCGTAATCGGGCATGTTAACTACAAAGTCAGTGGGTTGATCCACTTTCGTCGTAAAACAAAAACTTCTTTAGTAAAAATGGATGCCCCCGTGTTAAGACCTCACGGGGCAGGCTTCAAAAGAATTACAGCATTTCCGAAAATTTCGGGCATGACGAACAGCATTTTAGAAATAACTATTTGTTACCTTTCATTCCTATGCTTTTTTGACCTTTTTTATTTCGCACAACTCATTGTGTTTTCACTCTATTATTCTTCATTATTTCTAATGCGTTCCATTAGAAAATTTTAGCTCTAACGGAATATCTGGGTTAAACCCGAAGATTCCCAAATTCCAAAAAATCGGAAATTCCTCATTTTTTTAAAGGGGGTAGCCGCGGAGCGGATGGGGGATTTAGCCAAAGGCTCTGACGGGGTATTGCGCAAAGCGCTTACGGAGTATCAACCCCAAGAATGACGAGCTATAGCAAACCAGCTTAACGTTGTCCCACTAATTTCATATGTCTGTTACGACAAACGCATGAAAAAAAGCAGTCAAGTTATCCAACAGAAGTCGAAATCCATTTTGTCGTTGTCGTTAATTCCCCCTTTAAAAAAGTGGGAATTAACGACAATAGTCTTTGCAGTGCCTTTACCGTTGCCGTAAATTCCCTTCTATAGAGTGGTGCGGGAGGACAACGTCCTCTCGCGGGGTGGTAGTTGTTGTTTGTGTGAGGTGTCTATATTAGAGAGACAAAGGCATGATATGCTGTGTTGCCTTGCGTAACATGATGAGATGTGTTTTTAATGTATGCTTTAGCATACACATCATTTCCGCAAGGAAACATCATGTATTTATACACATCATTGCCTTTAACGGGATAGTAGTTGTCATTTTTATATAAAATATCCGGCTGCGTAAAATGCGGACTCGATTAATTCGAATTTATCGTCTGTGATAGAAACTATGTCAAAACGGATATTATCTTTTATTGAGTTGCGTTTGATATATAATACGGCTGATTTTATGATTTTTTTTTGTTTGGATTTAGTTACGGCTTCAGATGGGAAGCCGCCGGACAAATTTTTTCTGTATTTTACTTCGACAAAAACTATGTCGCCTTTATCTTTTGCAATTATGTCTATCTCGCCAAAAATCGTAGTATAGTTTGTTTCTATTATTTTATATCCGCGCTTTTTAAGAAATTGTACGGTTTCTTTTTCTTTAGCAAACCCTATTTCTCTGGTATTAACCATTTTTGCTCCTGCGAACAAAGTTTTACGGGAGCAAAACTTTGCCGGTGTATCCGGCAGACGCCGTATTTTTTTAAAGCGTCCATATGCGTTTTGGTGCCGTAGCCTTTGTGTTTTTCAAAACCGTACATAGGAAACTCTTTTGCGTATTCAAGCATAATAGCGTCCCTTGTAACCTTTGCAAGTATCGACGCAGCCGCTATTGACGCGCTTTTAGCGTCGCCGCCGACTATCGCTTCCTGGTTTAAAGCAAGTTCCGGAATCTTATGATTTCCGTCTATAAGACACAATTGCGGAGAGATTTTTAAATTTAAAACGGCCTGTTTCATAGCCATAAAAGTCGCCCGAAGAATGTTTACTTCGTCGATTTTTACATTATCGATTGTCGCAACCGAATAAGCAAGAGCTTTTTCTTTTATAATTTTGAAAAGCTCGTTTCTTTTTTTTTCGGTTAATTTTTTTGAATCGTTTAAAAAGGGGATTTCTATATCTTTAGGAAAGATTACTGCGGCTGCCGCTACCGGACCTGCTAAAGGACCCCTTCCGGCTTCATCAATACCCGCAACCGAAATGAGTCCTTTATCGTAATAATTTTTATCGAAAGAGAACAACGGATTCACCGTTTCCTGCGTAAATGTTAGTTTGCAGCCGGCGTTTCTGTCGGTACCGCCGTTTCTGCCGGAACTTGCGCTTCAATGGCCGGTTCGGCTTTTTTTGCGTCCGATTTTTTCATTCTTGAAGAATCTTCAACGATTCTTGCCGCTTTGCCGGAAAGATTTCTGAGATAATAAAGTTTTGCTCTGCGCACTTTTCCGCGTCTTGAAACTTCAATTTTCTCTATTCTGGGCGAATTGATCGGGAAAATTCTTTCAACGCCTATGCCGAAAGAAACTTTTCTGACGGTAAACGTTTCTGAAAGACCGCTTCCTTTTATTCTTATCACTACGCCTTCAAACACCTGTATTCTTTCATTTCCGCCTTCAACGACTTTAAAATGCACTTTAATTTGATCGCCGGATTTAAAATCAACCCCGAGATCCTTTTTCTGCGCTGCCTGAACTTGCTCTAATAATGACATTTTACTGCTCCTTTATTTAAGTAGGTGTCTCTAAAAAATTTAAATCAAAAGATTTCGTTTCAGAATCTCATCGTAAAAAAGATTAACAGCAAGACCCTGACAAACTTTGTTTGCAGGGTGACGGCTAAGGAGGTTTTTAGCCCCCCCCCTAATGCCAAAATATCGAAAACGAAACGCACATATGATCTAATAAAACTTCCCTAACTTTTTATGCCCGCGCCTTCTTTAATAAATCAGGCCTGCGTTTTTTTGTTCTTTCCGCAGACTCTTTTTTGCGCCATTCTTCTATTTTTTTATGATCTCCGGAAAGTAAAACATCCGGAACTTTTATGCCCTTAAAAACTGCCGGCCTTGTATAATGCGGATAATCCAGCAAATTGTAGTAAAACGAATCGTTTTTTACTGAATCTTCTTCTTTTACCACGCCCGGAATCATTCTTGCCACGCAGTCTATCAAAACCATCGCGGGAAGCTCTCCTCCGGTAAGCACATAATCGCCTATTGAAATTTCGTCGTCGACAAAATTCATTATGCGTTCGTCTATACCTTCGTAATGACCGCACAAAATAACCAAATGTTCGAATTTTGAAAGCGTTTTGGCAATATCGCCGTTGAGAGTTCTTCCCTGCGGAGACATATATATTACGTAAGGTTTGCTATGAGGATTTTTATACTCTTTATTTCTTTTTTTTACGCCCGCGCTTTTTATGGCTTCATAAACCGGTTCGGCTTTCATCACCATTCCGGCGCTTCCGCCGAACGGTTTATCGTCAACTTTTTTGTGTTTATCTTTAGAGAAAGATCTTATGTCGATAGTATTAATTTTAAGAATTTCTTTTTGTCTTGCTTTTTTTATAATGCTTTCCGTTAACGGCCCTTCGAACATCGCTGGAAATATGGTCAAGACGTCAATCTTCATAGACCATATAACCGTTATATTCTACGATCCCGTCCGCAGATTTTGCCGCGCTGTAAACTGCGTCAAAACCGTCCGGAAGCTCGACAAATATTTTTTTTCTTAAAACGTTTACTTCTTTTATTACGTTTTTTAAAGCCGGAATGAGATACTCTTCGCAGTCGTATTTTACAACCCATACATCGTTGCTGCCGGTTGAAATCACGTCAGAGAGAATCCCAAGTCTTTCGCCCGTACGGTTAAA
>JAISDI010000053.1 GCA_031264895.1 Endomicrobium sp.
CAGAAAAGAAATATATCAATGGATGCTGTTGCCGACAATTTTTTAAAAATGGATATACGCAAAACAGCCGATTATTATAAAAAAGCAAATATCGTTTACGCATTGCTGGTTTCAAATTATAATGTTTCACAAAATCCGCAGTTGGCGGAATACATTTTTGAGGGTAATTTGTCCGACGATGCGCAAAAGTTGGCTCAACAAATTTCAAAAAATATTGCGGAAGACGAAACATTGTCGTTAGAGACAAAAAAGACAAAGTTAAGAACTTTATACGAACGCGCAAAAAACCCGTTTATTATGGGATTTTATTTTAAGATGTTGAAACAATACGATATGCCGGTCGTAAACGAAATTTTGGATTTTTTGAAAAACGAGCCGGAGGAAATAACAGAAGCGAAGAAATTTAAATCGGAAAATCCGGATAATATGTTTAAAAATGAATATCAGAGAGAAAATGATAACTTTTTTAAAATTTTTATAGACGATCTTGACGCCGCAGAAGTAGAAACTTTGATGGCTGGGCTAAAAGATACGAGCAACGGTTTTAGCAAACTCTTTTTTACGCCGGTAAGCGTCAGATATTTCTTTTTGAAATACGGGGAATTGGAAAAAATATATAATTCCCGCGTAGTTAGAGACAAAAATCTTAATGATATGCAAATGCCTAAAATCGGAATAATTAAAAGGATTATCGCTAAAATCTTAAGACGAAATATATATACGGCAGTTTTGGAACAAGTACAAGAAGTAAATTCAGTAATGAATGAACTGTTTGTCTCAAAGAAAGATGTAGATGAAATTGTCGGTCAAATTGAAAAAATGAATATACATATTGATGAGGACGAATATTTTGAACTGCTAAAGTATTCAGATGCTGCTTATTTTCTAAGATTTACGTCTTTATTGTATGCTGCCGGCAAGCTTGACCATTTTAAAGGACAATTGTTTGCAAATTTATTGGAAAGGCATGACAATTTCCATGTAAACGTCAAATGGAGAAATAAGAAAAATCAGATATTACCGTATAAGATAGCGTCTATGTTCAGCGTTGACAGCCGTTTCGGAAAAATATCGTCTGTATTAGATATAAAAAAGGCAGAGGGTAATAAAGAAGAAATTTCTTTTGCCAGAATCGAAAAAATTGAATTTAAGTCATTATTTAGAATATTTTTAGGGAAAGTATTCGGATATAAGCATATGTTTTTGGATACGGAAGATAAAAGCAATCTTGCCTATTTGAAATGGACAGACGATTTGGCGCAAAACAGTTTAAATCTTTCCAAAACCGAATTGGACAATGTTTTGAATACGCTGCATTCTAAAAAAAGCGATCGGCTGAGTGCAATTTTTAATCCCGATCGTTCAATGTCCCAAAAACAAATTGTATCTAATGCTAAAGATAAGATCGTTTTGCTTCGTTTCTGCAATATGCTGGGAATTTCGGCAGATGTGAAGGAATACGAATTAGAGTTTTTGGTTAACGGACATCCGACAGGATATTTGTATAAGGAATATTCATTGCCTGGCGGCATAATTCGTATGAAAGACATTCCGTTTGTCGATGAAAACAAAGCGAAAGAAATTATAGAGTTTTTTAAAGATTATCAAGAATATATGACTGATATACAAAAAACTATGTATCAAAGACTGATATATGAGATATTGAAAAGCAACGGTAAACATTTGGCTTTCTTTAATGATTTTAGAAGCAATATAAATTTAATAGACGAACTCTATCATGGTTTTTCAATAGTAAAAGATAAATATATTCAGGAAGCTTGTTCGAATTTTGATATAACTTCCGAAGATTCTCGATATATTGAAAATAAACTTTCCAAAAATTCTCATAATGATTCTTCCGATGAAACCAATAAGATGTTTGCCGAGGTTGAAACTATAAATGCCATTCTTAAAGGCTTTAACGCTTACGAAAAATCTCAATTATTGCTGTGGCTTATGGATATGGATTCTAATAAAACCGAAAAGCCCAGTAAAATAAAGTTTTATGAGATATTTTCTCAAAAAGATATTCAAGAGCCGTTATTTAATATGTTTGTTCTTATGAACAAAGAGGAAAGAACCGCTTTAATTGTCGAACTTTTACAGATGAACGATGGAGTGTTAGCTTATAGAGACGATAAAAAGTTTTCGGAAATACTATCCAAAATGTCAATAAGCAAAGACAAAAATGACGCGGCAAGTATTATCAAAATGTTAGATTCTTACAAAGTTAAAATATCGTATTTGAAGAATATCCTATTTAGAAAAAAAGATAAGTATCTGCAAAAAGAACATGAAAATATATTTGGAAAAGCAAAACCCGGAGTTTCGCTTTCAAAAAATGAAATTGCATTGAGCGGTAAAATTTTAAAATTGGCGCAATATTTGTTTGCCGGTAAAGCGGAACGTATGTTTATGCGGCTTGATATGTTTGGTTTTGACAAAATAGAATCCGAAGACAAAGATATTTTTAGAAGGTTTTTGGAGAAAGAATTATTTATGGATAGGTTTGCTGATGCCGCAATAGGCGGCAGGTTCGGAAAAGATTCCAAAACGGTCAAAGAACTTTTAAAGATAAAATTAAAACTTCATTCTCCGACCCGTCAAGTTCAGTTGATTTCCGATATTGTAAATTCCGGTTTTGATATGGCCGCAGAAGATGAGCTTGATGAAACGGAAAAGAAAGGCCGCCTTATTGTGGCAATGGCAAGCGCTTCAGGGCCTTTAATAGTAAAACTTATGCAGATATTGTCTAATCAAAAACAGTTTGAAAAGATGAAAAAAGGCGGCAAAAGAATCAACGAAATAGTTTCAACCGTAAAAGATGAAAATGATCCGCTGTATAAAACCGTTATTTTTGAAGTTTTAAAGCAAGAGGGATTATCCGAAGATATAGAAAGCTTGGGAAATAAACTTGGCAGTGCGTCTATAGCGCAAGTTCACGACGCAAAATCAAAAATACACGGTGAAATTGTTGTTAAGGTTGCCCGTCCGTCGGCGTTCAGCCATATGGATGAAGATTTTAGAGTTTTTGACGAGTTGGTTGAATATTTTCAACGGACAAACCCCGATATAGGAATTCCGTCGGCAGAGCAGTTAAGAAAAATGATAAGAGAAGAGCTTGATTTTAATTCCGAAATAGACGCTATGCAGACCTTTGCCGAAAATATGCAAAAAAGAAATTCAAGAATTAGAGTTCCTAAAGTTTTCTCTCAAAAGAAACCGAAAGGCACGAGAGTTATAATGATGGAAAAGATGGAAGGAGACTCTTTAGACAGGGTTATGAAAGAAAAATCTGCAAATGAAAGCGCCGAATTTCACAGAGATATACTTCGGGAATTTTTTGAGCAAATTTTTATAGACGGCTTTTATCACGCGGACTTGCATGGCGGAAATATTTTAATAGATAACGATGGAAATATCAATTTCATAGATTTGGGCGCATACGGTAAAGTGAAAGACAATCAAAAAGGTTTGCTTAAAGATATTTTTCTATCAATTTTATCCCGCGATTTTGAAGCGTTAAAAATTGCAATGTGCAAGTATGACGAATCTTTTACGGAAAAATTTAAAGATGAAAAGTTCAGTTCGGAAATAAAAAAAGCTATCGGAAAAAGAAGCCCCGTAAATGTATTTAATCTGCTTAACAGCGATAGAAGATTTAACGATTTCTTTCTTGCCGTTAACCGCCATAAAGGAATAAACGATGATTTGTTAATGTTTTTTCAGGCATTAAGTAAAATAGGGAAATATTTTGATTATCTCGGCTCAAATGATAAAAAACTTGAAATGATAGAGTATATAAAAAATCTTAATACTGTTGAAAACGACGAAAAATCACAAGTTAAAGCCATTCTTCCGGAAAACCAAGAAAAAGTAAACAATATGATTATTGAAGGCAAAAGTCCTTTGCGGATAGCTACATTTGTCGCAGTAAAAGAATTTTTTCAATCGCTTAATCCTAAAAAGTTCACTTTAGCGCATGCCCAAGACGGACAAACGTTCAAAGAAGCCGTAAAAGATAATCCCGCGCCTTTGATAGTGTCTTTAAGCGCGTGGTTGGCTATTGCAGCTTTATCCATATTAAATCCGTTTGCGCTGCCTTTGATTCTTGTCGCGCCTGTCAGCATTGCCATCGGAAGTATATTCAATATTGTCATTCATACAATAATCGATTATGTACATATAACGGTTTTTCTCAAGCCTGTTTCAGTCAATAAAAAAGAAATACCGGTAAAAGTTCCCGATGAAATTATTGAAGACGACAGTAAAGAACTTACTGATGAAGAAAAGAAAAAATTAGCCGATTATCGAGATACGAAAAAAGAGATCATTAATGAAATTTACGGCGAAAATCCATACCCTGAACTTGAAAAAGAAATTAAAGAGATATTCGAAAGGCTTTTAGACGCAATGGTCAAGATGGGAAAGATCAAAGAACAAGATAAAAAAGAATATGAGTTAGTTTTTTACGATACAAGCGAATTTAACGCTTACGCTATAAAGACTACAAAATCAGTCTTTTTTACCAGCGCCGTAATCGTAAGGCTGTATAAACATTTTGGAGGCAGATTATCCAAAGACCATATAGCCGGAATACTCGGACATGAATTGCAGCATACGATCCAAAAAAATAAGAAGATAAAATCATCTTCTTCACGACAGGGAGATGACAAAAAAAAAGAATATAATAGCGATTTAGAAGCTTTATATATTATGGACAATGCAGGGTTTAACCCTAAAGCATTGTCAGAAGTTATGAATTATTTTGCCGAATCTAATCAAAGACCTTATGCCGCCGCCGTCGCTTCATTAGTTGATCCGCATCCGACTTCAAAAGACAGACTTGAAATGATAAACAAATCCTTGAACAGTAAAAATACGATTTTTAAAAATATTGCGTTAAAGCAGACTTCGTTAGAGAATTCTAATATTAATGATAAAGATACGCTTCTTAAGACTATGGTAAAAAATATAAAAACAAATAAAGAGTTGGAAAAAGCTTTTGAAGAACATAAGAATATCTATGATATTTTGCTTCTGCTGCCAAAAGAAAGATATGAAAGTATTCAGCTAGAAGAGTTCATAAAAAAACAAATTATAGATAAAACCTATTTTGATTATACAATTCAAGAAAGAGAGATAATGTTTGAACTGCTTTACGGCGCTTTTTTTAACGATGTTACGGATAACAAAATTAAATCATTAACTTATCAAACGAGCGGTACTTTTTTTTGGGATATTATAAGTGAAAGATCAGATAAGATAAAAAAGTTAATAAATAATCTCGATGTTGATTCGCAGCGTAAATTAAAAAACTGGATCGTGGATTGTAAAATTTTGATGCCGGTTTATGTTTGTGACGACGAAGATAAAAATAATAATTGGAATTGGTTCTGGGATATGAGCGTTGTTTATCTTCAGGCATTTTCATATATTTCCCAGAAATTAAATTATCAAGATTTTGAAAAAGATTATAATAAACTAAGCAGAAGATATGATGTTATAGAAAATATATCTAAACCGTTAGCCCGCAAACTGCTTATTTGGATGAGAAAAAATTATAAGGAAATTGATTCGTTTATAAAAAATCATTTTAATGGTTTTTCTAAAGATTTTCAAAAAAAAATACTTTCAACAATGAAGGCTAGATTAAATGGGGCAGGCTCACATGTCTTAGAACATAGTTTTTATTTACATATTAATTTTGACAGTTATATTTCAATTCTAGAAATCATTAATAAAGCCGGATATCCGCATGAAATTTCGCTGGACTATAATACAATTAAAAATTTAGAAGAAGTTGTAGAAAGAATTGCTGATGGGGATTTAGAAAATGTTGTAGAAAAAATTGCTGGTGCGGATGCGGATAAGATATTTCACTGTCTAAAGCAATTTTACGCTAATGCTGCTTGT
Source organism: Endomicrobium sp. (assembly GCA_031264895.1). Classification (GTDB taxonomy): domain Bacteria; phylum Elusimicrobiota; class Endomicrobiia; order Endomicrobiales; family Endomicrobiaceae; genus Endomicrobium_B. The sequence goes on from JAISDI010000053.1 coordinate 5,917, forward strand.
TCGGAGGATCTATTAAGGTATCTATATGAGGGTAGTTCTGGTGAATATTATAAGTTTTCAGAATTTGTCGTTAAAAATTTAAAAGACAGCAAAAAAACAATAAAAGAAATTTTTGAAGCGGGCATTTTCCCATTATTAGACGGTAAATATTTTTTTGAAGCGTATCAAAATGACATATCTATGCTAACTACAAATGAGATCGAAGAAATATTGAGCATATTAGAGAAATATAAAAAAGCTGAAATACACAATAAATCAAAGGAATTTACAGATATTATTGATTTTAATTTGCTGCGTTTTATCGAAATTTTGTTTGACAAAAATACAAATATAGGAAATGATTCAGAAAGAATATATCAATTGATAACGATAATTGATGAAAAACTTGGTTTTAATAATAATACCAAAGATTTTGATAATGATAGGCTTAAACGTACTATTAAGGACAAACTGATAAATGAGGATTTTCCTTACGAAAAACTCTTAAGATTCAGTAAATATTTAACTCCTAATGAGGATGATCGTATCGAAATTCCAAATTCTGAAAGCGTATATGTTTCAGATGAAGATATTAGCCGCGCTCCTATCGATATTTTGTCATTGTTTAAAAAAATTGGAAAAAGAAACAGGTATACTCAATTAATGTTTAAGTGGTATGTGAGTCATGAAAAAGAGGAAATAATGTTTAACTGGGGGAGGTATATAGAAGTCAAAACATGGGACGGCGGCATAAGGGGTATAAATGTTAAAGAGGATCTGGATAAAATACTGGGGCATTTCCATAGCGACGATGAATTAAGAAGCCGTGAAATTGAAAACCTGGCCGTATTGTATTTGCATAATGCGCTTGGGATCGAAGCGGTTAAAAAAAGTTTAGATTTTTCCGTTAATTTTACAAAAAGCTCAGGCAAGCCCAAAGAAGATACAACTTATGTTTGGTATGAAATAAACGAAGCCATTTCAAACGCTGACATAAACCCCGGACAAATTAACGACATATTAAAAAATTACGCTTTGATCAAAAAATATTTAAACCAATCGCAGCAATTAAAATTCGGAAGGATCATTTATGAGCTGATGAAAAAAAATAATAACTTGTCTTCTTTTTCTTCAGTAGAAGAAAATATAGAAATCGTTGATTTTTTATTTAACGGCTTTAGCCCGCTAAAAGACGAGTATATCAATGAAATATTTGATAAATACGATATAACTGAAGATATGTATAATATTTTGATTTCAAGGACAATGTCGCAATCGCTTGACGATACCTCTTCAAATACTAATAAAAATGTAAAACGGATGGATCTTTTAAAAAATTTCTTGGTTGTATCTTCCAAAAAAGATAAAAGCGAAATTTTGTTATGGCTTTTAAATGACAATGCCGAGTTGCCTGATATTTTTAGGGAAGAGCGATTGTCATACTATAGAGGAAAAGACGAATATGTATTAAATTTTCAAGATTTAAAAGAAGATTTCAGAATGCTTTCTAATTCTGAAAGAGGTGAAGTTGTTTCTATGATACTTGGCGGCAACAAAGGTTTATTTACAGATATAAATAAAGTCTATAAATCTATAAATGGTAAATTAATGGATATAGACTTTTTGCAGTATTATAATCATAGGGTTAACCGTTTATTTGAACGAAAATATATGCCGGCTATTTTAGAAGATTTTGATAATGACATAAGCGCTGACAGCTTGAAAGAGCAAGTGATTTCTTTTTATGAAGTATTTTTAATATCTCAAAGTAAAAACATATCTGAAAAAAAGAAGCATATATCCGACAGAGACAAAATACTTGCCGATATAGACAAGGCAAATAAGAAAACGGCAAAAAATGCGTTAAGTAAAGTATTGAAAGAATATGCGGAGTCGACTGACGGTCAAATTAAAAAGAAGGCTATAAGCAATTATTTGGCAAAAAATGAGAAACAGATACTATCAAACAAACTGTATTTGTTTTTTGATTTACTTCCGATGGTCTCTGATAAAAAAAGAATGTTTTACGAATATATTAAGAGCCTTTGTTTATGTTTCAATGAGCATAGTTCCGGAAATTTTAAAGATGCCATTAAAGAAGTAGAGTATTTTTATGATGCTCTTGTCTTCCCCGCATATGATAGAAATACAGAGAGTTCGTACTTCTTCAATTCACTTTTAGCAGAAAAAGAAGAAATTCTACAACTAATTCATACTGTTTCTCAGCAAGATAAGCAAGGATATGGAGATAGTATGGAAAAATAT
>JAISDI010000097.1 GCA_031264895.1 Endomicrobium sp.
GTCGGGGATCCATTTTGCCGTTTCGCTGTTCGCCGTAATTCCCACTTTTTAAAGGGGGTGGACGGAGACAATGTCTCCGGACGGGGGATTTGCCGTATGCGCAAGGTTCTAAATTTCATATTCAATATACGCAGTGGGTTGATCCACGTTCGTCGTAAAATAAAAACATCTTTAGTAAAAATGGATTCCCGATTACGACACTCTGGAATGACGAACAGTATTTTAGAAACACCTATTTATTACTTTTCTTTCCTATGCTTTTTTTGACCTTTTTTATTTCGTATAACCCATTATGTTTTTAATCTATTATTCGTTATTTCTAATGGTTTCCATTAGACAATTTTAATTCTAATGAAATATCCGGATTTATCTGTACTCTCCACAACCGTTCTATCATGCCCTACCTGTATTCTTCCCAGGTTTTTATTGCGCGCCTTGCAAGAAAAGTTATTTCGTCCCAAGCTTTATTTTTTATGAGCAGTTTAGGCGCGATCCATGTTCCGCCTACGGCAAGAACCTGCGGCATGTCCGCATAATAGCCGAGATTTTCAGAATTTATGCCGCCAAGCGGGATATATTGCAATTTGAGATAATCGTATGGATAGTTCATGCTTTTTAAATATGAAACGCCTCCGAGCGCCTGCGAAGGAAAAAATTTTAAAACTCGTATACCGGCAAAAACGGCGGCTTCAAGTTCCGAAGGCGTGGCTATGCCGGGAACAAAAGGAAGCTGCGCCTCTTTAGCTTCAAGAGCTATTGCGGGATTATATCCGGGCGACAAAGCAAAATCCGCGCCCAGATATTTTATGCGCCGCGCCTGACCTTTTTGTATAAGCGTTCCCGCTCCTATAATCATTTGCGGAACTTTTTCTTTTATTATTTTTATTGAAGGCTCCGCCGCGGCGGTTCTTAGAGCAAGCTCAATCCCGCTTATTCCTCCGTCGATAAGCGCTTCGCATACGGGCGCCGCGTCTTCAATATTTTCGATTTCAAGAACGGCAAGAACTCCTTTGTTTTTAAGCAATGAACGAATATCATTTGTTTCCATACGGCAAATCTCCTTTTTATCTTTCATTACCATTCCGCTACCGTACCGTCATAGTTTCTCCAGATAGGATTTTTCCAGTTATGTCCTGTTTTTGAAGCTTCAATCACTTTTTCTTTATTGATTTTTACGCCAAGTCCCGCGCCTTTTGGAATATTTATGTATCCGGCGTTGAAATCAAAAACGCTTTTGTCTTCAAGATAATCAAGCAGATCCGTTCCTTTGTTGTAATGTATGCCGAGGCTTTGCTCCTGTATAAAAGCGTTCGGACTGCAAGCGTCTATTTGGATACACGCGGCAAGCGCTATCGGCCCCAAAGGACAGTGCGGCGCAAGAGCCGTATCATAAGCTTCCGCCATGGCGGCTATTTTTTTAACTTCGCTTATCCCGCCCGCATGCGACAAATCCGGCTGTATAATATCCGCGTAACCTTCGAAAAACAATTTTTTAAAATCCCAACGGTTAAACATTCTTTCTCCGACCGCTATAGGCGTTGAAGTGTGACGGGCTATTTCTTTTAGAGCTTCGCTGTTTTCGGGCAGTACGGGCTCTTCAATAAACATCAAATGAAACTGCTCCGTTTCTTTTGCAAGAACTTTTGCCATCGCTTTATGAATTCGCCCGTGAAAATCAACGCCTATATCTATTGAGTACCCCAGTTCCTCACGTATGCCCGCGATACGTTCGCACACGGCCTGCACTTTTGAGAAATTATCTATATAGTGCATTTCTTCACTGGCATTAAGCTTTACGGCCTTACAGCCGGTCGCATAAAGTTTTGCGGCGCTTTCGCGCACGTCCGAAGGTCTGTCGCCGCCTATCCAGCTGTAAATTTTAAGTTTGTCGCGGCACTGGCCTCCCAGCAGTTCGTAAACGGGAACTCCCAGCTTTTTTCCTTTTATGTCCCACAAAGCCTGATCTATTCCCGATATTGCGCTCATAACTTCAGGTCCGCCGCGGTAAAAAAATCCGCGGTACATCATCTGCCACAAATCTTCGATTCTTGAAGGATCTTTGCCGATTAATAAAGGTATAAATTCTTCAACAGCCGTTTTTACGGTTGCGGCTTTGCCTTCAATCACAGGTTCACCCCAGCCGGTAATGCCTTCATCGGTTTCCATTTCAAGAAAAAGCCACCGCGGCGCTACTGCATACAAATTGATTTTACTGATCTTCATATCATACGTCCTATGCTATTTATTTTTAACTCATGAGATGACTTTTGATTATTTTTTGACTTTATGGTAATAAAATAGTATATACCATTATATTTGTCAAGATATTTTTAATAAGTCATCTGATGATATATGATCAAAGAAGTATGATGACTATAAGGTTTAGAAAGCATTTTTTTAAAAAAACTTACACATATATATATGTGTATGGATATTTTGTCAGGGATCTTAAAAAATTGAAGTTTTTAATGCGGATTTTGTTAAAATAAGATGACGGTTTTTATTTTAAACCGATTGATTTTTATAATTCTATTTCTTATAATTGTTCTAAGAAAATAAAAAATAAAGGATAAATTAAATTGGATACGGCAAGCAATCTTATCAATAGGACTACGGAAAAACTCGTACATTATATTCTTGACAATAATGTATGCGCCGGCGGAAAACTGCCGAACGAACTTGAACTGTCGCGCCTTTTTGGCGTAGGCAGAAGCACCGTGCGAGAGGCCGTAAAAGCGCTTGTCGGACGCAATATTTTGACGGTAAAACACGGAGCCGGAACTTTTGTAGCGTGTAAACAAATAGGCGTAACTGACGACCCGCTGGGTTTTGCCTTCATAAAAGATAAAAAAAAGCTGATTTCGGATTTAATTGAAATGAGGATGGTAATAGAACCGCGCATTGCCGCGCTGGCTGCAACGGGCGCTTCTGCGAAAGACATAGCAGAAATGAGAGTGTTGGCAAAAGATGTGGAAACGCTGATGAACAGCGGCGAAGATCACATGCAAAAAGACATAGAACTGCACACAAAAATAGCGCAAAGCAGCGGAAACCTTATAGTGCCAAACCTCATGCCTATTATCCAGCGAGCAATATTATTGTTTGCAAGCACCACTGAAAAAAAGCTCCGCTACGAAACGATAAACACCCACAAACTGATAGTAGACGCCATAGAAAACCGCGACTCGATAGCCGCCGCCGATGCCATGATTCTCCACATAGCCCACAACCGCGACCGCATACGCAGATTTTTCATTGAGATCGAGACAGAAATAAAAGAAGAACCCGCGCCGCCGGTCAATCAGGTCAATAACGGTTAACCGAACTTAGCTTCTCTAAAAACCCCTTTATACGTACGCTCCCGGTAGAAATACCCAATCAGAACTTCCGGCGAAATACCACGTCCGCTCCCAGTAGATTGTTCATCATTCCCGAAAGTTTTTATTGGGTTGATCCATTTTTACTGAAAGATGTTTTTATTTACGGCAAACGTGGATCAACCCACTGCGTATATTGAACATGAAATTTAGAACCTTGCGCATACGGCAAATCCCCCGTCCGGAGACATTGTCTCCGTCCACCCCCTTTAAAAAGTGGGAATTACGGC
>JAISDI010000164.1 GCA_031264895.1 Endomicrobium sp.
ATTTTTTATTTGTTGTATTATAGAAGGAGTTGAGTTATTGGCTTTGCCGGCTATTTGGCCAAAACGGAACATCCAGCTGGCAAGGCCGTTTTTTCCTTCAACGCCGGTAAGTTTAGACATTTCGCCCTTATAAGCGATCGTTCTGTAGGCGTTTATAAGCGCGGCGAATTTTGCGTCGGTATTGCTTTCGTTTGAAAAAACAAAATCCATACGCATCTGAAAATCCTGCTCGTGAGTGATCGTGACCTCGCCGAAACTTTCAAACTCGGGATAATTTTTAATGATATCCATAACTCTGTCGTAGGTCAAATATTTTTCGGAGGCGTCTTTGGGCTTGTTCCACCTGTCGTAAAATATGACGCCGTCTTCAACTTTTATGCCGTCGGCAAGTTTTGCGCCGGTCGTTCTATCCGCCCAGCTCCAGCCGGCAACTTTTCCTTCGGGCGTTATGGAGGGTTCCACAAAAACTTTTTCGGACAATAATTTTTGGAAAACCGCGTCGATATTGTAATCGTTCTCTATCAAAAGCCCGGTCAATATTTTGTCGTCTATGCTAAGCCCCGCGCCAAAAAACCAGCCGCTTTCCACTCCGGAAAGCTTTACCGCGACGGCTTTTGGCAAATCTTTTATGGAAGTTTTAAGGTTTGCAAGCTCGGCAGAGCCGGCCTTTTCAAGAAATTTGCGGGCGTCCGAAATTATGCTTTCGGACTTGCTTTTGTTGATCTTTAGATCCGCAGTGTTAATGCCGTCGACTAAGTCCGCTATCTCTTTGTAGTAGCGGTACGTTCTGTTGTTGTCTTTTATCTTTTTGGCCGCGTCGAGTTTTGCTTCTAAAATTCCGACTTTGATGTCGTTTATATAGCTTTGCGCCCAATTTGCGGGAGAAGAATCGGTATGCGCTTTATACAAGCCGTCGTTGACCCATTTGGGAAGAGGCGCGTTTGAACCCGCCCTTAAAGCCGCAGAGTTGATATCGGCTTGCACTGTGTCGGCATGAACGCCCGCATTAGCCAGAATGTCGTTTTCAATTTCTTGGTCGTTGTAAGACTGTGTCCTTCCTTTCGAAATATTAGCGTGAGCCTGCTCTAAAGCGGCAATTTCGCCGTCGGTAGCGCTTGTGTTAAACATTGTCCAGGTATTGCTGAACTTTGTGCCTACGCCGAACTTGTCGGCAAACCAATTTCTCCAATTGCTTTTTTGGGAACTTTGCGGCGTAAGCTGGGAAACGACAGGCACGTTCATTCTTGACGAAAAATTAGGGCCGCTTCCGCTGCCGAAAGTTCCGCTCATTCCTCCGGAAAAAACAAGGTCTGTGTTTTGCGTTATATTGAAAAACGTGCTTGGCAGTTCGAGCAGCAGTTTATACGTCGTGATCCATGCGTCATTGGAAATACGGTTGATCTTGGCTTGGTTCAAAGCGTCTTTAACTATGTCAGGGCCGTATTCTTCCGCGACGGCTTTTTCCCATGCGTCCATCTTGTAATCGGTGGTCTTCCCTTGCGCGTTTACTTGAGGAACGGCTTTTTCCAGCAGGGAACCGTCCGACAAAATTTTGCTGCGCAAAGCGTCGCTCATAACGTAATTGCCGTATAGGGCAAGTTTTTTATCTCTGTATAAGAAGTCGAAAACTATATGATCAAAAGCGCGGTCAGGCTCGTTATTGTACATTTTAAGAATGCCTCTTAAGCCCGATTCAGCCTTATCCTCGCTCATTTTGTCTATAGGAAAAAAGTAATGGTTTACGGGGTGGTCGACTTTAAAATTTCCGCTTGCGTCGGTAAGCCGGAGCCTTCTTGAGTTGTCGATTTTTACTCTTGCCGTGTTTCCGTTTACTTCGTCGGCGACCATAACTATTTCGTTGGCAAGGCTTATCAGCGTGGCTACGGGAACCGCTTCGATGAATTTGCTGCGGGCGGAATAATCAAGAGTCGTAAGATTATAAACGGAGTTCGCATAGAGAATGCCTTCCCTGGCCTTGTAATAATAATTCACAAACTTGTCCACGCCCTGCATACCGTCGGCAAGAAGAGTGTTGTTTTGCCTGGCCCACATTTCGAGAAAAGCTATGGCTTGGTCTGCGCTTGGAAAAAATTCGAAAAATTTCGCCACGTCCTCGTCGCGCTGTTTGGCTTCTTCGATCAATGTGGCGATAAAAGGAGTGGGTTCGGCACGGTCTTGCGATGTGGTTTGCCGCCTTAATTGTCTGTCTCTCTCTTCTTCCTCCGAAACTATAGAGAGGACGCCGGTCTGCGATTGCAGATAATCGTCTTGCCCGACGGTCATATCTGCCGGCGGCCCGCCTGCCGCAGGCGTTTGGACGGGAGTTTCAACTACGGGCAAGTATTTCATCATTGTTAAAGTTTCAACGTCCTTAAGCTCGTATTTTGCGATCAGATCATCTATGGACATGTTTTCGCTTTTGTTTGCTGCGGCATCGAAAACAAGCAATTGTCCGTTGACATTAGACACCGAAACGAAATTCCCTTTGCTTGTCTGCAAAATAACTTTGTCGCCGTCAGCGTTTAAAGCGGCGCTCAAATTGTTTGCGCTGAGAGAATACTGCGCATATGTTGTCATCGGATCGGCAGCAACGGCGTTGATAGCGAGAACAAGGTCTGCCATCTGTATGGAAGACAAATTCGGATCGTCCGACTGCCGCGCTGGCTGGCCGGACGTTTTCGAAACTATTTTTTCGATAAACCGGTCATATTGGACAGAGCCGGGCTTATACCCGAACATATCGGCCGCAGCTTTTATCGCCGCGTTTATTTCGTAGACTTGCGAAGCGCTTATTTTGTTTTTAGGAGCAAAAGCCGTTCCTGAAGACATTTGCTCAAGCATGCTTTCGGCGTCGACAATTTTTTCATTAACTTTTTCTTGCAGCTTTATATTCGCTTTAAGCTGTTCTTTCATTTTAGGCAGGTCGGCTTTTTCTTTATCGGTAGCGCCGCCTTGCGAAACCGCTTCTTCTATGCGGGCTATTTCGTTTTGAAGCGCCGTGTTTTTGATATTTATCGAATGGGGAGAACGGGAAATGTTATCGAGAGCTTCCCAAACGCCCAAATACACGGAATGTTTTGAATCTTTGCGGGAACTTTTGATTTTGTCTATGTCATCATACTCGGCCATAGCTTCGTCATAATAGACTTGAACCGAATAATCGCCTTGCGATATTTGTTTTTTAGAATCGTCAAGCAGCTGTTTATCTTCAAGCCCGTATTTTATTTTTGTTCCTTCTCCGGGCGTCTGTTCGTACTGTGCGATCAGCGAGACTTCTACAAACCTGCCCATCGAATTTTCGTCGGCAGGATCAAAATCGACATATTCATAGTCTTGCCGCGCCGAAACATTATTTATCCTGTCCTGCGCTTGCTGTTGATACTGCTGCTGAACCGTTTGCTGGGAATTGCCGAGAACCGAAGTAAGCGGCATAGCCATACCGACCAATTGCAGTATAAACTTTGCCCAAGGCCTTGTTTTGCTGTTGTTTGCCAATGCGATTATTATTACGGCTATAACGAACGCGGGAATGATCGTATACGGATTTAAAGCGATAAAGTTCATTAATGCCGTAACAAAACCGCTTGTAAAAGCGCCCATGATCAAACTGCCGCTAAAAGCTACCAAAGGAGACAGCGCCTTAAAATATTTTCCTATTCTTGCGGATTTGTCCAGGTTGCCTATATTTGCCGATTTTACGGCGTACATAAATCCGCCGTAAAGCGACAATATTATCATAAGCGGCATAAACACGCCCAGAATGGAAGTGAAAAAACCTAAAACCGCAGTGGTTCCAAAAATGCCGATCGCCGGTATAATGCCTGCAATAAGAAGCCCAAGCGCGCCTAAAGTTATGCCGCCGAACTTCAATATTGTGCTTGTCGACGTAGAAGAATGGTCGCCCAGCTTCGACCTTGCAAGGTTTACGGCCGTCCACAGCGCAAAAAGCCCGCCAGCCAAAACAACGACCGCCGCTACGGCGCCCAGAGAAAGGAACACCGTATAAGCTCCTATCGCCAGCAGCACTATGCCGAAAGTGGTTTTTACGACGTTCATCTGGGATTTTTGCTTATCCGTAGGCTCTTTTACATCCTTTAAATAACTCGTTTTGAATATATCTTTGTAAGCTATTTTCATAGCCAGTATCGAGCCTAATGCAAGAGCGACAATGATCCCGGCCGCTATAAGCATAGCGAAGCTTTCAAGCAGTAAGCCTGCAATAATAAAAACAAAAATGGCTGAGGCGCCGTATTGAACCATTTGAAAAGGCAGCTTGTTTGCAAGCGACGTTTTCCACGCTTGTTTTGCATAAGATTTGTCGCCGACTGCGGCGTATATCCCGAGGGCGGCGTTTTCGCCCGTTGTTTGAAGCTCGTGATTTACTTTCGACACAAAAGGCTTAAAATAGAGTACGAGCATAGCCAAAAGAGACAGCCCCATTGCTAAAAGCAAATACGGCCAGCCTACGGACGCAATAAACAATCCGCCGGCTATCCATTTAGCCGCCGCGACAGCTCCTATAATATAAGGAAGAGCCATAAGAGACATCTTTACGACTGCCGGCAAATACTTTGCTATATTGCCGAACAGCTTGTGATGCCAAGCGCTTGTTTTTTTGCGGTTTGCCTCGACTTCTTTTTCAGTGTTTGATACGATCGAACGGGCTATCCGTCCGCTTATTTCATCTATTTCTTTCTGCGAAACTTGAGGATTATTTTTTATCATATTGTCTGCGACCGCTTTCCGCACGATCTCAGAATATTCTTGTATCAAACGCTTTTGCTCACGGTAAGCCAATTCCTCCGACATTTTGGCAAGCAGCGCAACTTTTTCAACGTCCTGCTCGATTTCCGCAGATTGAAAAAACATTTGTTTAGACTCGTTTGAAAACAAATTGCCTAAATCGGCATTTTCATCGGAAAGCGCTGTGGCAAATTTAGACCACGCTTCACCCATTTTCTCGAACATATACGCTTTGAACATATTTTCGGGTTTCCGTTTATCTTCATCGCTAAGACCGGGGTCAAGGCGGTACCTGTTTCTCGCTTCAAAAAAAGCTCTCATTTCGCGGGCAAACTTCTCGTCGTAAGACTGCACTTGTGCGGCTTGGGAAAGCTCGTTCGATTCATAATCGTCTTTTATTGTCTTGACGGCGTTTACTATGGAAGCGGCCTTTCCTCTTACCGTTCCGTCAGCATTGCGTTTGAGGGCGTTTTCTATATTTCCGTCCATCATTAAAATTTGCTTTACCGCATTTTCAAAAGAAGGGCTTAAGTTTTCAGATTTCTCTCCGTAGGCTTGTCCGGCCAATTCTTCGTATCTCGTTTGTGCTTCATGATCGCTTAGGCCGTTAAAAGTTTGGGAGTTTGTTTCTTTGATTATTTTTATCAGTTCTTCCGTCATATCTTCTTGGGGAATATCTTCGATGCAAAGCAAATCTACAAATAAGCCGAAAGACCCGCCTCTGCCGACCCTCGCTTTAAACTGTTCCCAAGTAATATTGTTTTTTGAAAACGAAGTGTTTATAGCGGCCAAATTGTTTACCGCGCCTCTGGGTCTCGGGTCTAAACCTACGGCGATAAGGTTCGTGCCGACGATATTCATTGCCGGTATAGCCGTGAGATAAGAAAACAGATCTTCCATAGATTCAAAGAAATCTTTGATCTGCGCAGTTCCGTTTTTTAAAGCGTTGAATATGACGGCTTGTTTTGCGTTAAGACCTTCGGGGGTCGTGTTGTCGTCTAAGGCTTGGCGCATGTTTGTCAACTGTTCCAAAGTCAGTTTTTCGCCAAACGCTTTGACCGTTATATCTTTTCCTTTTTTATCTTTTCCGTATTGGGACTGCGCTTGTATGCCCGCTATCAAGGAATCAAGCCACATTCTCATCTGCTCCGAGTTGAGAGAGGCTGTCGAGACGTTTTCAGGAACGACAAACACTAAATTTTTATCTTTTTTGCCTTTGCTTATAAGAAGCTCGGCCTGACGCGCAGCTTCTGCCGGCGTGCCTGCGTTAATAATAGTCGCGATATCCGTTCCAAACGCGTCAAGAACGTTAAGCAGCCGGCTGTCCGTTTCGCTTTTTGTATCGGACACAAACGTTCCGGCATGTACGGACACCGCCCCTCCGTCTTCATCTAACAATACGTTCAGATCCACAACGTCTTTTTTGTATAACACTTTCGCCGCGCGGTCCGATATTGTTCCGGTAAAAGCGGCATAGTCGCGGATGATCCCGCGTATTTTGCCGTCCTTTTCGTCTTTATCCAACAGCACTCTGATTGTCATAGAAGTGTTAGATTTCGAGGAAAGCGAATAATGTATTCCGTCATATTCGAATTTCAAACTTTTGAGCCTTTCCGTTTCCGCGTCTACGGCCTTTTTGCCGTCATCGCTTTTATCGTCATAGCCTTCTCTTGTTTTTGCTATACTCTCGTCTATCCAAAGGCTAAAATCCGTCTTTGCTTTAACAAGCGCTTCTTCATACGCTTTTTTCTCAACGGATCTGTCGGCTTTCATTCTTTTGGCAACGACATATTCAAGCGCCAAATGCGCCTCGTTGCTCATGGTGACCGATTTTGTTTCGGTGGAAGTTTTATCGATAAGCCTTATATGCAGCTGATGCTTGCCGTCTTGGCCTTCTGCCGCGATCTCAAATGTGTAGTCTTTGCCAAAATCATAAACGTATAAAGCCATTAACGCGTTTTTTATATATCTGTCGTAAAATCTGTTTTTATTGTTTTTCTCGGCTTGAAAAAAATCTGAGGCTTTCTTTTTTAAGATCTCCGACTCCTTGGCGTTTAACGCTTTTCCCTGCCGGCTTTTTACAACTTCGGCTATGTAGCGTTCCACAAATTTATCTTCCATCGCTTCAAGCTCGCCGATCAAAGCCTTTTTATGTCCGTCGTCAGCTTCGACTTTTTGCGCGTTTTTGTTAGGAGTGATCCTGCTGTCGTCAAAACTCAAGCCGTTTGCAAAACTTTGCAAAGTCGCGCTTAATTGAGCGTCGTCTCTTTCGCCCATCGTGACCGCAAAAGATTCCGTCGCATTTTGGACTAAAGTTCTGTGGCCTTCGTCCATTACTAAAGACCACTTATGCATGGATATGCTGTCTTGACCGCTTGTTATATCGTTTTGCCTGTCCCACGAAAACGCCGCCGGAGACGCCCCCGCGACTACCAAAGCGTTTTTATATATATTTTGTCTGACGGCAGCATCGCCTTTCTTGGCTGCGACTTTTCCGTTTTCCCACACGTATAAAACGTTTGCGGCATCGCCTTGGTCGCCTAGAAAACCGAATTGTATGTCGTCGATATCGGTAATGTATCCCGCCTCTTTCAGCTCTTTTTTGTCTTTCGCTTCGCCTTTTTTATCTGTCGTCCTTTGCAAAAGGGCTCTCATATTTTGGGCGTGTCTGCCGTTGTTTCCGTCTGCGGCCTTCAATTTTCCTTTATCGTCAATGCCGTGTATATCGTTTAATGTTCTTTCGATGTCTCTGTTTGCCAAAAATGCCGTGTTTGTCAAATAAAGCGACCTTAACAATTCCGGATCGGCGTTTGCAAGCCTCATTTCCGCAGACAAAGTGTACGCGTCGGACTTGCCCGCGCCGGTTCCCAGTCTTGCAATTTTGCCTTGCAAAATACATACGGCTAAAATAAACTGAACCTCTGTTTTATCCCATTTCCAACCGTCAAAATCGTCCCCTTCTCCATATAGAGAAAACGCCCTGTCTTTAAAATTCGCCAAGAAAGCTTCGCCTTTGGACATTTCTACAAGGCTGCCGCTGCGGTCTGTTATCGTCACTTTTTCGCCTTTAAAAAGTTCTTCGTTCAACCACTTGAGCTGCCCTGCCAACATCTCTTTTCTTGATTCTTTGGAAGATCCGCCGATCTCTCTGTTCATCTGGTCAAAACTTTTGCCAAAAAACTTATCGGAAACGGAGCCGATCATTATTCTTATCGAAATAAACTTTTCGAAAAACCAATTCCCGATCGAAGCAAATATGCCTTCTTCGGTTACTCCGGCTTTTCCGGCGGCGGCTTCCGGCTCGGCCTGTTCCGGTTTTTCAGCTTCAGCCTGTTCTGCTTTCGGTTCCGCTGTGGCGGCATCTTTTTTGGCGGCGGCTTCCGGCTCGGCCTGTTGTGCCGCTTCAGCCTGTTGTTCTTTGGCTTTTACGCTTTCTTCCTCTTGCGCGGCGCGCATTGCGTCTTCTTCGGCTTTTTTCTCTTCGGCTTTTGCCGCGCGCATTGCGGCGCCGATATTTCTGACCGCTATTGCCACTACGTCGGCAAATTCTCTAAAAGAAACTATTATTTCGTTTGCGTTAATTATGCCGGGATAATTTATATGTCTGAGTTCGTGGCGCATTACTATTTCAAATAGGAACTTATTTCTGACGGTTCCGTTCGCGCCGTAAAATAATGCGGGGTTTATGGTAACTTTTGTTCTGTCTTTACTTACCTTTGCAACCGTTCCCCTTTCGGTCGAAAAATCTATTTCATGATCTTTTAAAGCGGGAACCGCCTCTTTTATTTTTTCTATAAACTCATTTGTCTGCTTGTCTTTGTCCTCGCCTGTTTCCGTGTTTCCCAAAATATTGAGTTTTTGTTCCAGATCAGCCCTGTTACTCTGTAAGAAAGTTCCTGCGCCCGCTACGGTAATATTTGTAAGAAACTGTCCCGCAGGATAAAGCGCAAGCAGCGCTACCGCCCACACAGGCAATAAAGGCGAAGCGAAAAAAGCTATGGTAAAAGCTAACGCGCCAAAAAAAGTTCCGACGAGAATAGAGTTTAATACGCTTTTTTTAGACGCTTGCGCGCCGTCTTGGGAAGCTGCGCCGGAACCGATAAGGTCAAATTTGTCTTTTCCGTTATATTTGTATCGGCTCAATATCTCGCCGTTATTCTTTTTAAGAGTCAGAATTAAATCTTCTGCCTTTTCGCCGTTGACTTCAACGCTGTCGGCAGCTATTTCCATTTTGGTTTTTTGCGCGCGGATAAAAGCGTTCAATACGTCTTCAACGGCATTGGCGATATTTGCAGACTTCGAGTTTATAACGCCTTCGGTAAGCGCGCCGAGAACAAGCGAAAATTTCTCCGGATCTGATAACAGCGACGGAACAAGCGTCGCCAAGGCGTTAAACAAAATTTTGCTTTGCTCTTTGGCTATTTGATAGTACTTCTCTTCGGCAAGCTCTACGCCGCCGGAAACATTGGGGGTTATTACGATATACGATATTCCCTGTTTTCCCAAAAGTTCCGCTACGCCCTGCGTGTGAAAACCGCCTGTCACCGCGATGCTTATGTTTTTGGCGTCTTTCATTGATTTTATTATTTTTGCGGTCTCGTCAACGTCCGCATATTGCGCGTCTTCAAGCTTTCCGGCAGTTTTTACGGCGTCTATGTTTTTTACGAAATATCCGTTCCTGTCGGAATTTACGCCGTAAAAGGCGTCGGCGGTTTTTTCGTAACCGGCAAGCAGGCCGGGCTTCTGGTTATCGACGTATTTTATCCACAATCTTTTAAATTCGGAAACGTTGTCTCTATAATATCGGTAATCGTCGGAAGTGATTTTGCTCGATAAATAATCTTTTAAATATTTGTGGAACGACGTTAAGAAAATAATTTCCCTTTCCGTATTGTTGTCGGCAAAACCGGCGTTTATTTCGTCGACGAATTTCGCCTCTTCCTTTATCATTTCCAATGCGTTTATTTTTTTGCCAAGCTCGTAATACTGCAAAAATTTCGACAGCTCGGCGAAGTTGAGGTCTAAGTCTATTTTACCCTCTTTGGCAAGCATAATTATGCTTGTGTAAAGGCGGTCCATCTCGCTGAAATTGTTGGTCGAGTCCACCACCATTTTGTAGTAGGAGTAAGGCAAAACTTCTTTCATTTTCATAACAAAAAGCTGAAGCTCTTTGGAAGCTGCGGCATGGTCTATTCTGCGCCCCAGCTGCAAAAGCCGCGAGTAAAGCCTTATGTTTTCATAGCGGTCAACGTCTATTCCCAGCCTGTCGGAATGCTTGTACATAAGCGCGAAATATTTTTTTGCTTCAAGCGCGCCGCTTTGGTACTTTTTAGAAAGCTCTTCTATGTCCAGCTGCCTTTTGTTGAAATAGGTTTTCTTTAGAGCGTCCAAATCTTGACCGATGCTGGACAAGATCAAAGAGATCTCTTCTTGCGAATTCAATATGTCGCCGAAACGTTTTAAGTTGGCTAAATACTCGTCTTTGTCTTCAAGCCCTTTAATGACGTCCGTCCTGCCGCTTTCAACGGAATAATATTCAGCGCCGGTCAAACGCCCTTCGCGCACCAAAGCGTCCATAATTTTTTCGCGCTGGTCTTTGTTTGAAATACCGGCAAGCCACGAAGTGTCCACCTGTCCGTAAGCGCCTTCAAGATAGACGTTTTTAACGCCGAACTCTTTGTCGAAAAGTTTTATTATATTGCTTATGTTTTTTTGAACTTGCGGGTGGGAGTGAAGATCTTGAATGTTTACGACAACGGCATCGCTGCCGTTAAACTTGGACGAAGTTATTTTTCCGTAAGAATAAGGGATGGAGAAACCTTCAAAAATTTGTTTAAACTGCTGCGTAGCCCTTATGTCTTCGGTCAAAGCCGCGACCGCCTGCCCATAGACGCCGGTCAGCAAAAAACAATTAAGCGTTATCAAAGCGGTAATTTTAACGGCATTGAGACCGCAAAACCAACCAGGAACGCTTATGGCGAAGCGTTTTAAACTGTCTGCAAAGTCAAGCAAATTTCGAAAGATAAATGTTTTCATGTTAATCTCCCGTCGGCAAAGCGTTTAAGCCCCGTTAAAAACGGAAAAACCCGAGACTGTAAAAACAGACGCGGGCATTGCCAATCTCTTATTATTTTTTTTATAAATATTTCTAATCAAAACCGGTCTTCCTCTGGGAAATGCCGGAAATAAAATTAAAAACAAAAGTAAAAATTTAAAACCGAAAAGAAGACAGCTCCCCCGCGTGTCATAAAAAATCAGCGGTGAATACCCGTCCGGAAACAAAGCGGAGGAAATACTGCTTTCCTGTAAGTTTAGATCTGAAAGCAAAAAAGCGCCCTTCTTAGCTTTTCTAGCGTACTTAAAAGGCGCGGGCAAAGCAAAAGGCGCATTATTAATGACTCTTGACTCTTCATCGCTTTGAGAAAAAGAACCGTTCTTGGAAAACATATCTTCAAATATTTTGATGTGTTCATTTAAAGAGGCGTAAATCATTCCGAGCCGGCTGTCGTTTACGGAAGACAGAAAAACCGGTTTCCCGAAAGCCGATCCCAATGCGTTTACAAGCATAAAAAAACAAACAATGGCGATTATAAAACCGCACCGTTTATTACCCCTTGTAAACAAAAGCTGTTTTGAGATATTTTTCATGCCTCTGTCCTATATTAACGTAATTCTTCTTATAAAGTAAATATATCTTAAATACTTCATATTTTCAATTGTTTCCTTTAAATTTTCACAAATATTTTTGAATTGAAAATATATGTTTATAAATATTATATTTATATCTAAAATATAAATAATTAGGATATATAAATATATGAAAACTTCTTTTTCACCGCAGGGAAAGGCTGCTCAAGGAATACGGTATGGCAGATTGTCCGCTTTTTTTATGCGTTTGACGCGGGGTTTTTAGAGAGATATATTTATATATCTTTCACAAAAATTTTATATTTTGTTTATATTTATATAATATGAAGTTAAGTAATTATGCTATACTTAATTTCAGATATTCTATATAAAAGTAAAATTGTTCGTCATTCCCGAAGGTTTTTATCGGGAATCCATTTTTACTAAAGAAGTTTTTGTTTTACGACAAACATGGATCAACCCACTGCGTATATTGAACATGAAATTTAGAACCTTGCGCATACGGCAAATCCCCCGTCCGGAGACATTGTCTCCGTCCACCCCCTTTAAAAAGTGGGAATTACGGC
>JAISDI010000175.1 GCA_031264895.1 Endomicrobium sp.
GGTAGCTATTATTATTTCCGCTCAAAGTAACATTTCTGTAAAAATCAATAGGTCCGTTATAACTAATTGTATTAAGATTTGTGGTATAAGTTATGCTTCCTGTCGTAAAAGTGATTGACGTTTCATGGTTTGTATCTATTTCAGTCTGCAGGTCACTGAAGCTGTTCACGGTAACCCCGTATACATCTACCGATGTAAAAAAAATACAGGAAAGGAAAGCAAGAATGTATTTTATCTTCAGAAATTTAGTCATTTTTTTTCTCAATTTAAAGTAGTTTACTTAAAATAATTTATTTTATTGTGCGTAAAATAAAAAAAAACGGCAATGCGCTGCCGGCTTGTTTTTATACTTTTATTTACATAATGGCTTTTAGGAAAATTCATTAATAAAACTCCCTCTAATAATAACGGCAATAAAAGTTAATTTTCCCGTATATTTAATTTTATAATATGTAATCTAATAATATTTTATACCTTTTTATGAATATTTTCTATAATTTTTTATTTTCCCTTTTTATTCTTATTTGTTTCTCGGCAAAAGTTTTACTTCTTTTTACAAATATAACACAGCTCCTGATTGCATAGTTTTTGAGAGCAAGGACGGTATTTTATAATTTTTTGCAGATGATTTATCTCGGATATTCCATTGTAACAAAACAGCTAAACGTTGTCTCTGGATGGCCGCAATGACAACAGTGTGGGGACTGTTGTCAATCCCAGAATGTTTTTATCGGGGAACCATGTTGCCGTTTCGCCGTTTGTCGTAACAGACGTATAAAAATAATTGGACAATATTTAGTTTTTTGCTATACCTCGTCATTCTTGGGGTTGATACTCCGTCAGCGCTTTGCGCAATACCCAGTCAGAGCCTTTGGCTAAATCCCCCGTCCGGAGACATTGTCTCCGTCCACCCCCTTTAAAAAAAAGGGGGAATTTCCGATTTTTTGGAATCGGGGAATCTTCGGGTTAAAAAAAAGAGGAGTTTCCGATTTTCCACATTGGGAATTCACGAAGTTTTAGAAAAGATACAACGTTAAGCTGTTTTGCTATAAAGAAGTTTTTGTTTTACGACGAACATGGATCCCCGATAAAGACACTCGGGGATGACGACAAATGAAAAAAAGATGGTTTTTAGAAAGCTCTAATGGAATTTCTTGGTTTAATGGGTTGGGTTGATTGAAGACAAACGTTAAGGAAAGAATTACAGCCGCCCGCAAGGACTATTTTGCGGGCGGCTGTTAAAGTGGTGGGTTATTGGTTATTATTTTTCATAAAAATCGAAGTATTTTGTTGTAAATTTGTAATTGACGCCAATGTTTCCGTAAAGGCCTGACTGGGAGCCGGCGAATGTTCCGTTGATGTTGGCGTAAGCGCTCCAGCTTTTTGAAATGTCGTAAAGAACTCCGGCGCCTACCGTTACGGAAAAAAAGTCGTTTTCTATGCCTACGATCTCTAAAGGCTGCGACGTATTTTTGAATTCACCTTCAAACTCTCCGCGCTGGCCGGCAAGAAGGAAATTCAATTTGGCTTGTGCATACCATTTTGCGCGCATGTCGGTTCCGTTATTTATCTGAAAACCCAAATTTGAGTTTAATCTGTTATACGAGCCGGAATAAACCGTTAAATCCGCGCTGACAGCGCCGTTTTCCGTAAATTCCTGAGTAGTAACATAAGAATAATCAAGACCCAGCAAAGGCCTTAAATAAACATTTTCTTTGTAATAATAGTCATACCCTAACTCTGCGGACATATTTATGCTGTAACCGTCAAACTCGGAATTCGTTTTTCTTTGTATGTCGGCATAACTTATTTTTCTTGAAGCCGAATAGTTCTGCCTTGCGCCTATTAACATAAGTTTGAGATCAAAATTGTTTTCAAAGAAAAATGCGCCGTAACCGCCAATATTATAACCGCTTATGTCGACCGTGTCGGCATTTTGTTTTGCGTTTGTGTTCGTAAAACCGACGCTTAAACCGAAAATCTGCGCGTCGTCTTTCATCGTGTCAAAACCTGCCTGAACTCCGGAATTTGAAGCCGTAAAATCTCCGGGGGAATTCTTGTCCCCTTTGTATTTATTGTCCGCAGCGTATCCCTGCGCCCATATATTTCTTTTGATGAGGCTGTCGTCGGGAATAAAATAACTTTTTTTCAGTCTTGAAAGAATGCCGTCTTTTGAAATATTTAAAGCCGGAATAGTTATCACGTTTGCAAATATGTGTCCGGAAAGGTTGGTGAGCGCTTTTTTCTTGGCTGAAATATCCTGAAGCGTGTCCAGTTTATCTATTATGTCAAATAAATCTCCCAAAGCTACACCGTAATCTTTATCTAAAGCAAGAGCCGCTTTTTTTTGATTTTCCGTCAATCCATCTATAGCGTTCAGCTGTTCTATGCTTAAAACCAGATCCACAGACACCCATGAAGCAGGGGCAGCAGAGCTTGGCACAATGCCGTCAAAATACTCAAGATGGGATATCACCCTGTTCATTGTTTTTCCTTCAGAATTAGTATTGTCGATACGCATGGCTCCGTATCCTTCCGTAGAATTAAATATATTGTATCTTTTCTCTTCGGCTTCGACTCCGGCAACGCCAATTTTTATCCATGTTCCTTCCATATGGGCCTTATTTGCGTATATCGTATCTGAAGCATTCGTATTAGTATCTATGTCATAATAGATTTTTGCGCCGGTCAGGGAATTTAATTCTCCGGATATTATAAGTTTGTCGTCAAGGCTGTTATTGCGCATATCTAAAACGGTCGTTGTTGCGGTACTTGACTGCGAAGAAGCTCCGTCAAGAGAAAAGTCGACCGTCTCAAAAACCGCTCCGCTGCCTAAAATCGTTGTTCCGGAAGTTATATGTAGAGTTTCGAAATTGTTGATACCGTTTAAATACAATGTGCCATAACCGTACTTGTTGACCGTATTGCCGGACGTTCCGGAAGTGTAGGTTATGCCGCCGTCAAAAGTTATGCTTCCGGAAACAGCCGTCAGATTAAGAGTGGCATTTCCCCCGAGATTTATGTCATTTTTCGTATTGCTTGCAATATTGTTCGTAAACAAAATATTTCTTTCAATCGCGCTGAAATTGCTGATGCCGTCATGTATATAGACCGCTCCGCCTTCGCGGCTTGCATTATTGTTTGATATTTCCGCACCGTCGCTTATAGTCAAAGTTCTGGAATAAAAAGCTCCGCCGGAAGCGCTGCCTGTAAAATTGCTTTCGGCTTTCAGATATCCGTTGAAAATTATGTCGTTTTCTGAATAAAGCGCTCCGCCCGAACCTTCTGTGGAAAAATTTGAAGATACGTTTACCGTTCCCGAAGAGTTGTTAAAAACTATGTCCCCGCCTGCCCATATTGCGCCGCCCGACGAAGATTCGACTTTGTTTGAGGTTATGTTTGCCGAACCGGAAAAAGTTACCGTAGAATATGAAAATATTGCGCCGCCTGCATCTCTTGCGCTGTTAGTGCTTAAATTTATTACGGCAGCTGCGCTTGTAAAACTTATCGAAGATTCGGCATACAGAGCGCCGCCTGAGTGAAAAGTGTTTGTGCTGCTTTCTGTCATGACGCCGTTTCTGCTTATATCCGCTCCGCCGTCAAAACGTATATCTTTTTCGGAATACACGCCGCCGCCCAAATACATAGCGGCATTGGACGATATATAAATTGTGGCGTTTTCGTCTGTAAAATAAGCGCCGCCCGGAGCATAAATTCCGCCGCCGCTGCCGGTTTTTGCAATATTGCTGCTTATGCTTGCCCCGCCGTTAAAAGTTACGCTGCCGCTGCTGGAATAAATTCCGCCGCCGTCCTGTCCGACATAATTGCTGCTTAAGTCCACGCTGCTGCCCGAACTGAAAATAATGTTATCTCTGGAAAAAACCGCGCCGCCGAAACCGTTTACCGCATAATTCATTGAAAAACGTGAAGAACCGTTAAATGTAACCGTTCCGGACTCGACATAAACCGCGCCGCCGTAAACCGAAGAGCTGCCAAATTCTATCACAAAATCGCCGTTGAATGTAAAACCTCCTGCGCCTGTCACGGATATTACACCGCCGCCTTCAGTATCCATGCCAGAGTATGAGCCTTTCGTAAAAGTAAGTTTATCGAGAGTCAAAGTATTTCCGCCGTCAACTGAAAAAAATCTGCCGGAATTACTTGAAATAATAGTTTTCCATGCGTCCGTATCGGACTTCAGCGTAATATTGTCTGCGGTAATGCCTTTTGACGAAGTAAAAACAAAACTTCCGGTCATAGTCCCAACGCTTCCGTCGCTGTCATTAAGTTCGCTCCACGCTACAGGATCGTTTATATTTGTATCAGTAAAAACCTTATCAGAGGCAAAAACAAACGCATTACAGCAAAACATAAAAGAAAAAAACAGAATGAATGATTTGAAAGATTTCATATTCCCTCGTTTTAAAAATTTTATAAATGTAGTGATATTTTATATAGTTTTCAATATTTTTGCCAGAAGAAAAATCAGACGTGAATTATCATCGGAGAATCGATTTAAATATAATTTTTGCCAGATCTAACGCCGCTTTTTTTACGGGCGCGCTTACTTCCGCGCCGAATTCAAGAGTTTTGGGCTGAATGCCGATAATTAAGGGTTTGCACGGATTATCCATAGAAATGTAATTTATAAAAATGTTAATAGGCATCATATGCGTTGAAAAGGCCGCGCCTTGTATGTCTTCCGGAGAAATTACGTTTATTTCGCCCGCGTTTAAACCGCTGTCCGCCGCGTCGCATATTATCAGATGGCTCGGAGCAAAACGCCTGATTTCCCCCGTAAGATTTTCAGGGGCTGTATGGCCTATCAGAACTTTAAAATTTTCAGGGAGAGTTTTTTTTAAAAGTTCGTTTGCAGCGATTATTCCGGCGGCGTCGTCGCCTCTGAGTTCTGAACCTATGGCCAAAAATATTATTTTTTCGGCGTCTTTAAGAAAATTTTTTATAATTTTTTCCATTTTTATACAGGCGGCATAATTTATTTTTATGAAGATTTTACGGGTGTTAAAGTTTCTTTTTTGAATTCTGCGGCGCGGATGCCGCAGGTGCAGTTATTACGGCTTCATTTTTTGCGGTTTGTATTTCCTGCTGTTTAATGGGTTCTACGCTTTCGGTTTTTGGGGCAAGATCTTCTAGTTTAACTGTTAACTTTGATTTGTCTATTTGGGCAAGTTCAAAATTATCCGTGGTATGAAGCGCTTTTTTAGGGCATGATAAAACACACTGGGAACAAAAAATGCAGTTTGCCAAAGAAAGCACGCAGCTGAAAACTTTGTCCGCTATTTTATTTATTTTTATAGCGCTGGCCGGACAGTTTCTTACGCACATTCCGCAGCCTATACATTTACCCTGTTCAAAAGATATCATTCCCGCGACATTGTCGTGTATAGGACGCCTTTTTTTAGGGTATTCCGAAGTTGCCGGTTTTTTAAAAAGAGAAGCCAATGCTTCAAAAAGTACTTTTCCTAATTTTTTCATTGTGTAACAGCCTTTATAATTATATTAACCGTAAGCTGAAGCAAAGCAAGCGGAGCAAGATATTTCCAGCAGAATTTTACCATCTGATCCATTCTTATTCTTGCAAATATCGTCCTTATAACCGTAAGCAAAGCTATGATAAAAGCAATTTTTAACAGATAAATAAGCATACCTAAAATAAACCCGCAGTGATAACCGAAAGGCATAAAAACTGCGGCAAGCATTGTTGATACCGCTATAGCCTGCATGTTCATGGCAAGTTTAAAATACGCATACAAAGGGCCGGTATATTCCGTAAATGTGCCTGCGACTATTTCAGTTTCCGCTTCGGGAATATCAAAAGGAACTTTTTCAAGTTTGCCCTGCACAGCTATCAATGCTACGACAAAACCTATAATGTTGACTAAAAATAAAAACCCGTGTCCCGAATAAAAATTTATGACTTTTGAAAATGTCCATGAACTTGCAAGTATTCCCGGCGCCAAAACCGCCATAAGAAGCGGCACTTCATAAGAAAACAGCTGCGTTAAAACCCTCATTGAACCTATAAGCGAATAAAGAGACCTTGAATACCAGCCGCCCAAAAAGTAAGTAAGCGTAGGTATTGTCATGATATAAATCACGGCGACTATATCTCCGCGGAAAGTAAACAGAGTGTCCGGCTTCCATACAGGAACAAATAAAAATGCGGTAACCGCAGCGGCGCAGGCAACCAAAGGCAGAATTCTAAAAATTTTTCTGTCGGCATGTTCCGGAATTATAAGTTCTTTTGCCAGCAGTTTTATAAGGTCGGCAAAAGGCTGGAACCAAGGCGGCCCGATTCTGTTTTGCATTCTGGCGTAAAGTTTTCTGTCCATATATTCGGCGGCAAGCGCCAAAATGAACAGAAATAAAAATCCCGGAAAAATAAAAATTGAAAATAAAGATGAAATCATTTGTTATCCTAGGCCTTTATAGGGCGCTTGTGCACAGCGAATTGAACGGCAAGTCCTTGCGGACGACTAATTATAACGACAAAGACAAAATGGATTCCCGATAAAAACCTTCGGGAATGACGGCGACGACAAAAACGGCTAACGACGAACTACAACGGCTAACGACAAACGGCAACAAAGACTCCCCCGTCAGCGCTTTGCGCTGCCACCCCTTCATAGAAGGGGAATTTTTACGACGAACGGCGAAAAGGCAAAAAGTGGATCCCGATTACGACGCTCGGGAATGACGGCATAGGACGCTTCAAATGTACGGGACGCATTCACTGAAACAAACATTTTTTTTACGAAAGGCATTTATTATTTAATTTTACTTTTGTAAAATCTATGCCTCTGTTTTTTTTGTACCAATTTATGCTTTGCTCTCTTAACTGTTTCCACGTTATGTCCGAAGAACTTTTTGAATATTTATCGTTTACCGCTAGTATCATTCTGTCCGTGCATGAAAAACATGGGTCAATTGCCGCAATTACTATCGTTACGTCGGCAAGGTAGCCTTTTTCAAGCATGGTTGAAACTGCCTGCGCGTTTGCAAGCGTCGGCGCTCTTAGTTTTACTCTTTCGGGTTTGTCCGTGCCGTTTGAACGCACGTAATGCACGTCTTCGCCTCTGGGAGCTTCGTATCTGCTTATCGCTTCGCCGGCGGGAACTCTTAAAGGAGCCGGAACTTTTAAAGGCGTGGCCGGAATTTTTTTAATCAATTGTCTTATTATGGAATAAGATTCCATAAGTTCGCCCACGCGCACTAAAGCTCTTCCGTAAACATCGCAGTGGTCGTCTGAAATAACTTTAAAATCCGCCTCGCCGTAAGCGGCATAAGGGTCTTCCGCTCTGGCGTCGCGCGTTACTTTTGAAGCTCTGCCGGTAGGGCCTACGACTCCCATTCTTATTGCGTCTTCCGGCGACAAATAGCCGACTTTTGAAAGCCTTTTAATCAGCGTTATTTCTTCTTTGCAAACCTGAATGTAATATTTTGTTCTTTCTTCAAGCGCGTCCATAGCTTTTAATATCTGCTCTTTTTCGCTTTCTTCAATATCTTTTCTTACTCCGCCTACGACATTTACCGCATAATTTACCCTGTTTCCCGTGAGAGAAGCGAGCAAATCCATTATTATTTCCCTGTCGCGCCAAGTGTACATCAGCAAAGTGTCAAAACCTATTTCGTGAGCGGCAACGCCAAGCCACAAAAGATGGCTGTGAATGCGTTCCATTTCCCCAATAATCGAACGTATGTATTTGGCTCTCATCGGAACATCAAGCCCGATTATTTCTTCAATGGCCTGTATAAAACACGTCGAATGCGAGTGCGAACATATTCCGCACACTCTTTCTATAAGATAAATGTCGTGCAGATAAGGTTTTGTTTCACAGGCTTTTTCTATGCCCCTGTGATTATATCCCAGCTTTACGAGAATATTTTCAACTTTTTCGCCCTGCAAAGTTACGTCAAAACTTGCAGGCTCTTTTAATGCGGGATGCTGCGGGCCTATAGGTATAACAAGTTTTTTAGGCATTTTTTTCCTCCTTTTTTTCTTGCGAAGGAGTTTTTTTATCCAATCTGTCAACTGTCCAATCTTTTCTTAAAGGATACTCGCCGTCAGGCCAATCGTCCGGCAGAGGATACCTTTTTCCTTCTTTCAATCCTTCAATTTTTACGCCCAGCAAATCAAAAACTTCCCTTTCCTGCAAATCAGCCGCCGGATACATGTCCGTAACGGTTTTAATCGAAAGTTCCCCGCTTTTTGGAATTGAAGTTTCGATATTGAGCATAAGCCCGTCGAAATCAGACATATGGTAAATAAACGAATATTTTTCTTTATCGTCAAGACCGGTAAGCATGCAAAAAATGTTTATGCCAAGTTCCGTAGCGGCAAATTCCAAAAATTCCCTGAAAGTTTCATAAGGAACTTTTATCCAAATCCTTCTTTGTCTTTGTACTTTTATATTTTCCGCCAGCTGCGGATATTTGTTTATGATTTTTTCGGCAGTTGGGTGATTATTTTCCATTTTCTGCCCCCTTTTGTTCAAGACTTATTTTTTCTTTTTCTTCAAAATTTTTTAAAAGTTTGGAAACGCCGTCAATAATCGCGTCGGGGCTTGCCGGACATCCCGGAATATAAGCCGAAACGGGAATCGCTTCGTCAATGCCTGAAAGCATATTGTAACATCCGTCAAAAACGCCTCCGGAACACGCGCAAGTTCCTACCGCGACGACAAATTTAGGTTCGGGGAGCTGTTCGTATATTCTTACAAGTCTGTCTTTTATTTGTCTTGTAACCGGCCCCGAACACAAAAGTACGTCCGCATGTCTGGGCGTTCCTTTTAACTGTATGCCAAACCTTTCCAAATCGTATGTAGGAGTAAGCGCCGCGACAATTTCTATATCGCATGCATTGCACGCGCCAGTATTAAAATGTATTACCCACGGAGATTTTAAACGCGCCCAGTTAACAAGTTTGTGAACGGATTTAATCATTTCTTTCTCTCCGGAAGATTATAAGTATGCTTAAAAAAGCGGTTACTATAAAAAGTAAAGCTATAGCAAGCGAGTCGGTAATTTTTTCGGGCGAAGTGGCAATCATTAAAACTATGACGTGCATAAGCGTAAAGAAAAAAGCAAAAGGGAAAAATTCAACATAATCAGGGCGAATTCTATGCTCCTTAACGTCTTCGCCGCAGGCGTAAGCTTTTGTTTTGCCTTCGCAATTATCCGGGCTTTTGTATGAAATTCTTTCGGTAAAAAAAGAAACTATAATGAAAAAAAACAATACCAGCAAAAATACTACTGGAGGCAAAATTAAAATTAATGCAGCCGGACAGTTCATTTTTTATCCCTTAATGTTTTTTATATTTTCCACGCTTAAAGAATTATGTTTCTTTGCGATATTTATTATATATCCCGCGGAAATCATCAAGATAACCACTTCCACCACTATCATAGTTATAATCAGCGGTTCCACCATCTGCGGCCTTCCGTTAAAAAAGCCGGCCGCCGCAAGAAGAATAGTCACGCCTTTAGTCATAATTTCAAGACCTATTATCACGGAGATAATATTTCTTGTTATCATAATAGCGTAAATGCCGATCACAAACAGTATCGGGGCGGTTATCAAATACAATTTAAAAAGCGCTAAAGATTCATAGTTCATTTCTTGTCGTCCTTATTATCTTTAAACAAAACCGCTACGCCAAAAACCCCGGTCAAAATTATTATTATCTGCCCTATCAAATCTATCTGCCGCAAATGCCACAGTTCCGCTTTATCCGAGACTTCAACGGCTTCCGGGCCGGAAACCGGTATAAAGTTTATACCTTTCGTAAGCATGTAAAACGATACGCCGCACACTATAATAATAACCGGAAGAAGAAGAAACTTTTTAAACATGTTTTCTCTTTCTTCGCTGCGTTCTTCCTTTGTCAAAGGGTTTGTCAGGCTTATGACGCTTATGAAAATAACGGTTATAAGTCCGGCGCACACGGAAAGCTCAAATATTGCCGCTAAAGGAGTTTTAAGAACGAAAAGAGTTATTGTAACAAGTATGCTTATCGAGGCAAGCATTATGGCCGCGCGTATAACTCTTGTACGCACGACGGCAAAAGCGGCGCAGATAACTGTTAACGATAATAATAAAATGTGAACTGACATTGCAAAAATACCTCTTAAATGATTCCCGCCGAAGGAAAAATTAAAACCTTAATAACATAAAAGAAACCTACGCCCGCAAGCGCCGTTATTGCGCATAAAAAAATCTGCGGTATGGTAAACGATAAAGGCGCTTCTTTGACGCCTTCAAGGTTTGGCGACATTTCTCCGAAAAACACTTTCTTTTGCAGATTGAGAAAATATGCCATTGTCAAAATACTTGCAAGTATTGCCAGCAAAGCAAAACCTCTGCATCCGGCAGACCACAATGCGATAATTATAAAAAGTTTGCTCCAAAAACCCGACAGCGGCGGAATTCCCGCCGCCGACAAAAACGCTATGGCCGTAGTGGCCGAAGTAAGCGGCATTTTATATCCCAGTCCGCCGAAACTGTCAACGTCGCGCCTGCCGGTTTGCTTTTCAACGGCGGCGGCATTGACAAATAAAAGCGATTTAAATACGGCATGATTAAAAATATGAAAAACCGCCGCTGCAATCGCTAAAGAGGTTCCCGCGCCTAAAGCCAAAACTATATATCCTACCTGACTGATACTTGAATATGCCAAAACTTTTTTAAAATCTTTCTGCGTTATTGCGGCAATCGCGCCTATAACTATTGAAAGCGAACCCGTTATCAAAAGAACCATTTTGACATTATCGTTAAAGCCCGTAACCGAATAAAAAAATCTTATAAGCGTAAAAACTCCGGTAGCTTTTGTTATAATTCCGCCTAAAAATACCGAAACTCCCGCAGGAGCGCTGCCATAAGCGCCGGGCAGCCATGCGTGAAAAGGTATCAGTCCGCCTTTTATGAGAAGCCCGCTCATGAAAAGCGTTATCGCAAGCATAACTACCGTATTTCCTCCGAAATTTCTTACCGCGTCGGATATTTCTCTAAAACCCGTTCCGCCGGCGACAAGAAAAAATAAGGAGACAGAAAAAAGCATCATTACGGTTGCGATTGAAGAAAGTATCAAATATTTAAAACCGCCTTCAAGAGAACTTTCCGTTTTGTCCAAAACTATCATTATATATGAAGCCGCTGCAATAACTTCCACAAAAACATAAATAGTAAAAACGTCTTTTGCAAAAACTATGCCGTTTATACCCGCTGTAGCCAACAGCATTAAATTTGACAGAGAAAATAATCTGCTGTCATACTTTATGAAAGGTTTTGAAGTCATAAGCGCCGCAATAGCGACAATCGCCGTTGAAATTATAATCACTTTCGATATTCCGTCTGCGGAAACATTCAAACGAAACCATCTTCCCAGAACTTGCGAAAACTGCGCGCTACCAACAGCCTCCGGAAAAAAAACGGCAATAAGCTGATAGGCAAAAAATGCCAATGCGGCATAATATGCAGCTTTACCGGACAAGCGCGGGATATTGAGCAATATTACCAGCAAAATGGGAATAAAAATAAGAGATACCGTCATATTTCCTCTACACAAAAAATAAAATTATTACAGCCAAACCGCATAAAGCCCAAAATATATATCTTGAAAGACTTCCGTTATGAACTTTTTGCAAAACTTTCGAACAAAACAATACGGATTTCACAAAAGCGATATCGTAAACCCAGTTTAAAGCTTTATCAAAACTGAAAGAAGCGTCCGCAAAATAATAATATATGTTCATCGCCATATTGTACGGATCCGCATTTTCACTTTCGTTAAGTTTATCTATTTTTAAAGAAGAAACCAGCGGCTTTATAAAACCTAGCCCGTTATTATATTTTTTATATCCTATTATAAAATTTAACAAAACAACAGCCAAAGCCGAAACAGATACTATTATTAAAAGAAAGTTCGTATGTTCCTGAAAAGATATTCCGCTTTGTATTATGGTCTTGGGTATGTCTGCGTAAATTCCGAAAAGAAGACATAAAAGAGCCGCCGTTACCGTCGGGATCATTGAAGTTATCGGATATTCAAAGAATTCGTCGTCATTATTAAAAAATATTTTCCCGAACCAGTTTAAAACCGCGCCGGAACAAAAAAAAGTTACAAGAACCATTATTATATGCCATACAACGCCCAAATGCAAAGCGCCTTCATAAATCATTTCTTTTGAATAAAATGCCGCAAAGTAAGGAACGCCTATAAAAGAAGCAATAGCCAAAATAAAACACATAAATATGTAAGGATTTTTTTTGCAAGAAACGCTTTCGACTTTGCTGTCTTCGATAATGCCCGCGCCGAAAAATAAGCACGATTTATAAATAGTGTGCGCCAAAAGATGCAAAACCGCGCCGGCAACCGCTACGGGAAGCGCAGTAAGCATTGCAATCATCATGAAACTGCCCTGACTTACGCTTGTGTAAGCAAGCATTTTCTTAAAACTTTTCTGACTGTTTGACAAAAGCGCGGACAGAAGAGCGCTTACGGCGACTATGCCCATAAGTACATAAGTTACGCAGCTGCCGCTTTCAACGCCGAATATTTTTAAAGCCGTATACATTATATATATGCCTAAAACTTTTTCAGCAGCAGTAGCCATGAAAACCATAAATGTAACAGGAGCCTTTTGTGCAGCTTCCGGCATCCAACTGTGGAAAGGCATTACGCCGAGTTTTCCCGCAGCTCCTATTATTATGCAGATAAAAGCCGTTATGGGAAGCAGTCCAGTAAGGGTTAAAGAAATTTCCGAAATGTTCATAGTTTTTGTCAGCGCATAGACAAACCCTATTCCCATCATTAAAAACAAATCCGCAACTGCGGTTATCGTAAAAGCTTTTACGGCAAGCTTTTTATTGTCGTTTGAAGAAGATAATATCATCATCACAAAAGGAACAGCCAAAGCTTCTATAAAAATTAAAAGAAAAATAAGACTGTCGGTAATGACCGCTCCGTTTACAAAAGATACGGCAAGAAGCATTCCGGTATTAAAAAGCGTCCCTCTGGGATTGTCTTTCATATTGCTGACGGTAAAAATCGAAGTTAAAAGAGCAAAAACAGCGGAAATTATAAGCAAAAATTCCGCAAATTTTGACATTATAATTGAAAAAGAAAAATCAAAAGCCGCCCATGCGGCATACGTAAATATCTCTTTGGCAAAATAAAAACATATTGCCCACAAATTAAATACCACGGCGGTTATAAAGAAAATTTCTTTATACTTTCTATATTTTTCCGGAACGAAAAATAAGACCGCCGCGCACAGTATAGGAATGATAATGAGAAACAATGTTAAAATACTCATTTAATTAACCCAAATACCTGATTTGCCGCAAGTTCGGCAATGCGGGTCAAAGCGCCAAACGACAGTCCGCAAACCAGAGATATAACGGCAAGCAATGTTACGCTGAAATTCATCGGTGAAAATATGCCCGATTTATGAGAAGTAAAAGCCTGAACCGGCTCGGCAAGAAACACTTTATAAAACACTCTAAGCATATATAATATCGTAAGAGTAGCCGCAGCTACGAAAACTATCGTAACGCCCGTATATCCGGCGTCGGCAGTACCGGTTATTACAAGAAATTTACTAAAAAAACCGCCAAGCGGAGGAATGCCTATTATAGACATCATGCACAAAAGAAAAGCGGCAAAAGTTATCGGAATAACCTTTGCCAGCCCGCCCATTTTTGTTATGTCTTTTGTGTGCGTTTCATGTTCTATAATTCCCGCGCTTAAAAACAGTCCGGCTTTTGCCGTCGAATGCATAAGTATAAACAGCATTGACCCAGCAAAAGCCAAACGCGAACCCGCGGCAAAACCCAAAAATATAAAAGCAAGCTGGCTCACCGTTGAAAAAGCTATTATTCTTTTTATATCTTTTTCAATAAGAGCCGCGCCGCCCGATATGAAAGCGCTTAAAGCTATTATCACAAAAACGACAATTCTCATTGTTTCGGAAGGAATGATGATACCGTCAAACAATCTTGCGTAAACGTAAACTCCGATTTTAACAAGCACAGCCGCGTGCAGCAGCGCCGTAACCGGAGAAGGAGCAATACCCGCGTCTGCAAGCCACGTATGGAAAGGAAAAGTAGCGGATTTTGCAAAAATTCCGCACAAAATTAAAATAACAGTAATATTTTTAACCGTCCCCGGCAAAATGGCAGTACGTATACCGGCAAAATCAAACGTGCCGGCCTGTTCGGCAAGCATAATAAAGCCCGCAAGCATCAAAAGAGCGCCGCCCGCCGTAACCATAAAAGCTTTATTTGCGCGTCTTACAAAATCTTCTTTTCTGAAAAAACCTATCAAACGCCACGAAGCAAGAGCCGTCATTTCCCAGAAAATATACAAAAATATCAGATTTGCCGAAAAAATTATTCCCATCATCGAGCCGAGAAACAAAATAACTATAAAATAATATTCATTCTGATTTTTATAAGGTTTGATATACTCAAACGAATACAAAATTATTATTGCGCTGACCAAAGAAGAAACAAGCGCGCAAAAAAGCGCGAATGCGTCAGCTTTCAATATAAAATTAAGCCCTAAAGGAAAATCATAATAAAAATTAACGATTTCTCCGGAAAAAACGGCAGGCGCCAAAAAAAGACACAATATAAAAGTAATCAAAGCAAGAGATAAGGCCGAAACGTTTCTTGCTTTTTCAGAAAGCTGCCCTATCATAGGAAGCAGGAATGAAAAAAAGATGGGAACTGCAACAATAAGCGTTAATATGATGTCATTTGACATAATCTCTTTATTTCCGTATCAAATTTAAAACCGCGCATATTATTCATATGAGCGGTATTCATTATTTCTATGAGAGTCATTATAGCTTTAAAATACTTTATTGTCAATAAAATAAAATCCCCCGGAATAAAAATCCTGCGACAAAAATTAATTTGACGAAAAAACTGCTTTTTGTTATAATACTCACCTTGTAAAGTAAAAGTATGTCTCCGTAGCTCAACTGGATAGAGCAACTGCCTTCTAAGCAGTAGGTTGCGTGTTCAACTCACGCCGGAGACGTTTCAAGTTTAATTCTCCGCTTCAAATATTCTTCAGTATGTTGATCGTTGGGCAAAAAGCTACGGATTCAAATCTCATCCTATCAAACTGTGTATTGTTTTGAGCATAC
>JAISDI010000148.1 GCA_031264895.1 Endomicrobium sp.
CGCGCCTAGCATTTGGACTTGTTTTGACCAAACGCATGCGCGTACTTTGTGTGAACCCGCCCTAATAATTTGCCCGAGTTTTGAGGCATATTATTTATAATTTTTTTATGGCCTTATAACTATAATGATTAAACCTTTTATATACATCATACAGATTCTTTTATCATCGGCATTGTTTGCCGCGCTGGTATATGCCATTGTCTGCGCCGCGCAAAATTTAAAGTTTATACGTAAAAAATATTATATGTACGGCTGTTTTGCGGGCGTGGTGCTTGCTTTTATATTTGCGATGATACAACGCAATACGGCGGGACTTAACAGAGAATATTTCAATATCGCCGTTTTGAGCGTAAACATTTTAAGCGCAGTTTGTTTCATCGCGTTTTTGTGGAATTTTTTAAAAAAGAAAGCTCCGAAATTTTATAAAGCGGCATACAATTTTTCTTACGCGGTTTTAACGGCTTCGCTGTTTTTATACGTTTTTCCCGACGTTTTTTTATATCCTTTCAATTTCGTTATGGCCGGTGAAAGCGTCGTAAGCACGGATTTTCTTTTTAAACTTGCAGGATACGCCGGCGGCGGTCTTATAGTTTTGTTAACGGCTTGGGCTTTGTTTAAAGCCTTTTTTGCCATGCCGTACAAACCGGCGCGCATTTTATTTACGGCTATTGCCGCGTTAACGATAGCGCAGCAGTCTGTCTCTCTTTTTCAGCTTTTGCTTGCGCGCCGTATTATTACGGTTTCAAGATATATGTTCCATATTCTGCTTCCGGTTATAAATAATCAAATATTTTTTCTTTACGCCGTCTTGGCTATAACCGTCCCCATAGCTTTTTTTCTGTTTAAAAAAGGGTTGACGCTGAAAGAAGAATATTCAAACCCCGCGCAACTCAGAAAAATAAAAGTTAAAGCGCGCAGTTACAGACGCTGGAGCGCGATTTTGGCAGCCGGATGCGTTTTGTCTGTATTAAGCCTTACCGCTTTAAAATCTTACGACGAGCGCGCCGTCGAACTTTCTCCGGCCGAACCCATGACAATCAGCGGAGACATTATTTCTATCGCGATAGAAAATATAGACGACGGACATTTGCACCGTTTTGCATATTACGCTCAAGACGGCACGGAAGTGCGTTTTATAGTAATAAAGAAAAACGATATAGCTTACGGAGTAGGCCTTGATGCATGCGATATATGCGGCGAAACAGGATATTACGAACGCAACAACGAAGTTATATGTAAACTTTGCGACGTGGTAATGAATAAGTCTACGATAGGGTTTAAAGGCGGCTGTAATCCCGTGCCTCTTAGTTATACGCGGCGCGGATCAAATATGATAATACAAACGGCGGATTTGGAAAAAGAAAAAGGAAGGTTTAGATAATGTTTTTTAGAATGGTTAAAGGCGCGCTTTTTCGCCAGAAAGGAAAAATGCTGATGATAGCTTTCACCGTGGCTCTCGGCGTTTCTCTTGCTGTGGCCATGCTTAACGTAATGTTTGACGCCGGCGACAAAGTCAACAGAGAACTTAAAACTTACGGGGCAAACATAAACGTTATTCCAAAAGGCGCTTCGCTTTTAAACGATATTTACGGGCTGGGCGAAGGCGCGGGTATTTCCGACAAATATCTTAACGAATCAGAACTCGGAAACATAAAGACGATTTTTTGGGCGTTTAATATAGTCGATTTCACTCCTTATCTTGAAATGTCCGCAAAATTAAACGGCAAAACGCAAGTGAAAATTTCGGGAACATGGTTTCGGCATCATTTAGAACTTCCGACGGGCGAATCTCTTGATACCGGCATGATAGCGATGAAAAAATGGTGGAAAATACAGGGAGAGTGGCTTTCTGACGACGATGAAAATTATCTTATGATAGAAACAAACGCCGCCGCAAAAAACAATATATCGCTTGGAGACAACGTTAAAATATTTTACGGCGCAAAAGCGTATGATTTTGTCGTCAAAGGAATTTTTGATTCAGGAAGCGACGAAGACGCGCAAGTTTATCTGCCTCTTAAAAAAGTTCAGGAAATAACCGGAAAAAAAGGTCTTGTAAGCCGCGCGGAAGTCAGCGCATTGACTACTCCGGACAATGAACTTTCCAAAAGAGCGGCGCAAAACCCGAACAGCCTTTCCATAAAAGAGTGGGAAACTTGGTACTGCACGTCTTACGTGAGCGCCGTATGTTATCAGATAGACGAAGTTATAACCGACAGCGTATCAAAACCAATAAGGCGGGTAGCGCAGTCCGAAGGCGCGATACTTGAAAAAACGGAACTGCTTATGCTTCTTATAACAATATTAAGTCTTGCCGGAGCGGCTCTCGGAATTTCAAATCTTGTGACGGCAAGCGTTATGGAACGCAGCGCGGAAATAGGTTTGCTAAAAGCCGTAGGTGCATACGACATTCACATTTCGCTGCTTGTTATTACCGAAATAGTAATTGCCGGAATGATAGGCGCGTTTGCCGGCTATTTTGCAGGGATAGGTTTTGCGCAGATTATAGGACATTCGGTTTTCGGTTCTGCAATTAATATTAAACCTGCGGTCATACCGCTGGTAGTTTTTCTGGTATTCGCTGTAATCGCCGCAGGAAGCGTTCCAGCGGTAAGATTTCTGCTAGCCCTAAGACCCGCAGAAGTTCTGCACGGAAGGTGAGGCATGCCGTTAATTAGTAGTTAGTAATGAGTAATTAGTAATTTAGGAGCGCTTACGCGCAATTTAAGAGGTTTGCTGTCGCAAACATAGTCTTTGTAGTGGTCGCAAAATCAAACCACTGTATTTGTACTCCCCCGTGTTAAGACCTCACGGGGTAGGCTTCAAAAGAATTACATCATTTCCGAGAACTTAGGGTATGACGACAAAAATGATTCCACTCGTTTGTCATTCCCGAAAGTTTTTATCGGGAATCCATTTTGTCGTTGTCGTTAATTACTAATTACTCATTACTAACTACTAATTATTTGTGCGCTAAGGTAAAAAATGAAAAAATATACTTTTTATTTAAAAATGATTACAAGTTCGCTGTTTCGCCGCCGTTCAAGAATGTTTACGGCATTGCTTGCGGTTGCGCTTGGCGCAGCCGTGCTTTCTGGGCTTGTTACGATATATTACGACATACCGCGTCAAATGGGGCAGGAGTTCCGCTCTTACGGCGCAAATATCGTGTTTATAGCTTCAGGCGAAAAATCTTACTTTTACGATGACGACTTGAAAAAAGCCGTTTCATATCTGCCTGCAAAAGACATAGTAGGTATTACGCCTTACCGCTATAAAACAATAAAAATAAACGAGCAGCCTTTTATGGCTGCCGGTACTGATTTGGAGCAGGCGCAAAAAACAAGCCCTTATTGGTACGTTTCCGGTAAATGGCCGCAAAAAGACGGAGAAGCGCTTATCGGACAGGAAGTGGCGGACTTGATACGACTTAAAACCGGAAGCGTTTTTTCCGTAGTCGGAACGGGCGCGGACAACAAACCGTTTAAACGGGATTTTACCGTATCTGCCGTAGTGCAGACAGGCGGCAGCGAA
The DNA here is from genome assembly GCA_031264895.1 of Endomicrobium sp. GTDB lineage: Bacteria > Elusimicrobiota > Endomicrobiia > Endomicrobiales > Endomicrobiaceae > Endomicrobium_B. The sequence continues at coordinate 3,535 of JAISDI010000148.1, forward strand.
GAGGCTTTTATTTTTATGTCTCTAAAAGATTTTGAAAATATGGCCGGAGGGCAAAACGCTTTAGATATTGCCGAATGCAGCGTTTCAGTTTCGTCGGAAAGGCTTGGCATAATAATAAAATCTGTAAATGAAAACGCGCAAGGGATAACGGCGCGTCCTGTAAAACGCATAAGCGAGTCTGAAGGCGCGGTGCTTACAAAACTTCAGGCGCTTATTTATCTTGTTACGGCGATAATTTTGATTTTGACGATGATATGCGTTGCCACGACTATGATGGCCGTGGTCGCGGAACGGCGCAAAGAAATCGGCCTCAAAAAAGCGCTCGGCGCGACAAACAGAATGATAGCCGCTGAGTTTTTGGGTGAAGACGTATTTTTAGGAGTTTTCGGAGGACTTCTCGGCGCGGTTGCAGGCTTTATCTTAGCCCAAGCGGTAAGCGTAAACGTGTTTGCGCGCTCTATAACGTTTCAGCCGCTGCTTATACCCGTAACAATAGCGGCTTCAATAATAATAACAGCCGCAGCTTGTTTTATACCGGTAAGAAGCGCCGCCGAAGTTGACCCCGCCGTCGTTCTCAGGGGCGAATAGGAGGGGACATTGTCCCCTTTTTTTAGGACGAGTTTTTTGCGCGTCTAAATGGGAATGTAAATGACAGCTGTACAATAAGGAGAAAATGGCAATGAATCTGCTTGAACTTAAAAACGTTTCAAAAATATACGGCGAAGTAAAAGCGCTGCAAAATATAGAGTTGTCCGTAGCTCAGGGCGAATGGCTTGCGATTATGGGGCCTTCAGGCTCGGGCAAAACCACGATGATGAACATTATAGGCTGTATGGACAAACCGACGCATGGCCGCGTTATTTTGGACGGTACGGACATTTCAAAAGAAAACGCCAAAGCGCTTACTTCCGTAAGACGCGATAAAATAGGCCTCATTTTCCAGCAGTTTCATCTTATAAACTATCTTACCGCTTTAGAAAACGTTATGGCCGCCCAGTATTATCACAGTATGCAGGACGAAAAAGAAGCGCTTGAAGCTTTGGCGCGCGTAGGGCTTGCAAGAAGAGCAAAACATTTGCCGAGCCAGCTTTCCGGCGGCGAACAGCAAAGAGTATGTATAGCGCGCGCTCTTATAAACTATCCAATGCTGATACTTGCAGACGAACCAACGGGAAATTTAGATGAAACAAATGAAAAAATAGTGCTTGATATTTTCAAAGCTCTCCACAAAGAAGGCAGTACAATAGTCGTAGTAACGCACGACCCGGAAGTTGCCGAAAATACCCAAAGAACCGTTATACTCGAACACGGAAAAATTGCAAAAATAAACGTAAACAAAAAAATAAACGGAGGAAATAAAATATGATAAAAAAACGCGCAGGCTTATACGCTCTTGCAGTATTGTTTTTTTTATCCGTATCAAAAACCGTTTTCGGCGCTTCCGCCTACAACTATGCCGACGGCGCTTATAAAGGTTTAAGCGGGAAAGACGACAGAGGCGCTTACGGAGAAGTTTTAATCACTTTTAATAACGGCAAAATTGCAGACTGTAACTTTGCGACATATCAAAAAGACGGGAAAATAAAAGACGAAGATTACGGTAAAGTAAACGGAGAAATATCTAACCGCGATTATTACGATAAAGCGCAGCTTGCCGTAGACGCGATGGAAAGCTATGCGCGTCAGCTTGTGGAAGTGCAAAAATTATCTAAAGTAGACGTCATAGCCGGCGCGACGGTGGCTCATGAACAGTTTTTAGACGCCGTAGAAGACGCTTTCAGACAGGCAAAAAAAGCAAAATGACCGCTCCGGACGCCCGCATTACAAAATCCCCGACGCAAAAACATACAAAAATATTTTTTGCTATGGGTACCGCGATGAGTATGACAATTTACGCCGACGCGCGCGGCGGTCAGATTTTAGAAGAAGCCGAAAACACAGTGAAATGTTTGCAGTCACTGCTTAGCGCAATGAAAAATGACAGCGATATTTCACACATAAATAATGCCGGCGGGCAGTGGGTCGAAGTCTGCGCCGACACAGATGAAATACTTCAAAAAGCCGTTTATTTTGCACAAAAAACAGACGGCGCTTATGAGCCGGCAATATTGCCTTTAGCGCGGTTATGGGACATAAAGTCCAAGATAAGAGAAAAAGAACGAGCTTCGCTTCCGGACGAAATTTCAATACGCAAAGTTCTCGGCGCATGCGATTGGCGCAATATCGAGACGGACGG
>JAISDI010000156.1 GCA_031264895.1 Endomicrobium sp.
CTTGCATTTGACACTTTTTGCGGCTAACGCAAGAGTTCTATATGTGCCGGACAACCCAGATTTGCTTACTTTTTGACCGACTGCAAAAAGTAAGTCGTGGGGTTCAGGGGTACCGAAAAGACCCCTGACTTAAGCCGTTGCCGTTCTTAACGGCAGACCCTGAAACGAGTTCAGGGTGACAGTCAATTATTTCAACATCTGCTTTTATCTTTTTAGTATGCCGTCTGTAAAGACCTGCAAAGACCATGACAAAACTTTTTATATTATGTATATTTATGTCTATCAAATAAAACGGAGAAAACAAATGAAAAAATTATTTTTAGCGCTACTTTTGACAATGGCAGTATTTTCTTTTGCCGTTGCCGCAGAGCAAATCAAAGAAACGCCGGCATCGATTTACGCAAAAATTATAGATAAAAGCTATATAGATAAATACAAAAGCATAATTATTGACAAAGAACTTACTTCAACGCATCTGCCAAACGGAATGTCCGTAAAAAGTAAAACTTACTTCTCCGGCAATAAATTCCGCGAAGAAACAACAACAAATGATCCGAGCGGTCAGGCGATAAACATCATAACGATTTTTACTTCGTCAAACACATATATAAGTTATAATCAAGGAGAAAGCTTTTTTGCGCTTGGCGCATCTCTTATCGAAGAAATAAGTTCAAATATTAAGAATATAGACCCTTTGACTTCGCAGGCCGTTCTAAACGAAAAAACGGAAACCGTCAACGGAAGCGAATGTTATTTTATTGAAGATAACGGCGGAGGAGTAAGCAGAAAATTTTATGTTGAAACAAAAACGTATCACGTGCTTAAAAGCATAATTTCGACCGACGAAATGTTAATTGTAACGGATATGTCGGACTATAGAAAAGTAGATAAATATACGGGGCCTTCCACGATGAAAATTCTTATACGGCAAAAAACCGGAGAAAAACAAACCATAGAATCAACTATAAAGATAAGTTCCATTCAGTTCAACCCCTCGATAAACAATGGAATTTTTATTCCCAAAAACGTCTCAGACCTCCCAAATATTCCGGGACTAGGAAACATAAAAGACATGATCCAGTCGCTATTTTAAATACGTATTAATAATGTCATTGTGTTATTTTGATATTTAGAAGCATTGAAAATACAAAAATAAAAAAGCCGCTTTATTCCGATTTTATTGTCGGACAAGCGGCTTTTAATTTATCAAATAGATTTTTCAGACAAAATAAAATCTCCCACAAGACATATAGCCTGTGGAAGATGTTTAAACCCTTTTTTCCAAAAAAGTTAAGGAGGGTTATTTGGTTAAAAAAGACAAGATGGGCTGGCCTCTACCATCCGGTAGTGGCGTCCCACCTTGCATAAAAAGTGTATTAAAATTATTTTTTTCAGTCAAGCATTATGTTATTTTTGGATATTACGAGTAATCGTTTAATATTGTTTCTTGATTTCAACTCTATTTTAAGTTTGGACAGGCATTGTTCTTCAGGCAACCTGATTTTTCTTAAATCAAAAATTAAATTTGCAGATTGTTTGGATGCGGTTTTAAAATTGTTGTCGATCGTTCTTTTTCCTTTTCCGGTAGGACATTTGATTTCCCAAAGAAGTCCGTCCATAACAATATCTGCGGTATGAATACCTTTTGAACGAACAGGAACCAAAAACTCAATATCCTTGCCACAACTATTCAAGAACCAAGCTGTTTCTAATTCGTGTTTTTCCGGATAAGCGCCGTCGCGAATGAAAGTTTTACCAAACTTTGTCATAGATGTGATATTATAACAATTTTTATCAGAATAAATCGCAAAGCAGTACTCGGTTCCCACGACAAACGCATGAAAACCTATGTTTTTTTGTCATACCGACAAAAGTCGGTATCCACATTGCCGTTAAAAGATATGACGTGAGCGCCCTATCCTTATCTTTACGGGAATTAACGATAAATTGTAATATTTTAGGCATAATGACAATTCTAATTCTGGGTTTAATTCATGCTGGCAAAAGTTCCAAATCCCTGTATTGTCAGATGCGAATCCATGAATATATAAGATACTGAAATTGAAGTATTATAAGACCTAAATTCAGGATCATCGGCAATTCCGTTACCGTTTATGTCATCATTTATTGACCATTCGTACTGTATGTTTAAATTCAGATATTCGGAAGTAGCATCGAACATTCCTCTTTGACAAGTAAGCAGAGTGTTAAGCCCTGTATTGTGATCTGATCTGGTAAATTCTCCGTTGGCTTTAAATTCAAACCTTGTCATTAAATATGATTGACTTTTTTGCCATACGCCTACAAAAGCGTCGGAATTTGTTGGATCAGGCGGGTCTGTAGGGTCGGGGTCTGAGGGATTTGTCGGATCTGTAGGGTCAGATGGGTCTACAGGTTCTGTTGGTTCTGTTGGATTTGTTGGTTCTGTTGGGTCTACCGGCTCTGTTGGTTCTATGCTGCTTATGGGGTCTGCCGCATTTGCAGTACGGGCAAAGGTTATTTGCTTTCCGGTTTGCTCATCATACATGGTCAAAGAATTCGCTGAAAGAGTATATGAAAATACCGTTTCTAAATCTTGCGCCGGTACAAATTCCGAATCATCGGCAATCGTGTTACCGTTGGAATCGGTTGACCATACAAGCTGTGTTTCAAGTATCAGCTTTGCCGCAGTGTTTGTAAATTTTCCTTTAGATATATAGTTTACAAAACCGCTTTCTGATTTATACGTCACATATTGTCCGTTGCTATTTAGTTCAATTCTTATTTTAAATTCACCGTCAACATTTTCCCATGTGCCTATTATGGAGTTAGAATCCGGACTTTTTTTATCGTTTTTACCGCCGCAGGCCGCCCATGAAAATGCAAATATCGCAAAACTCAACAACAATACCGCTTTAAACAAATTTTTCATTTTACGATTTCTCCTTAAGTTCAAAATAAATGATCCTTACAATAAACCCAAATCATCACCTCCGGCTTTAAATTTTTTTGCGTACGAAACTTATATCTTTTTTACGCAAAATAAAAAAAAGCCATGATTAAAAACCATGACTTTCTTTAATATGTTTAGTATTGTATTAGAAAATAATATTAAGGCAGGATTATTTGTCTTGTCTTGTCTTGTCTTGTCTTGTCTTGTCTTGTCTATGTTTGCAGTCATTTTTGTCTCCAAACGATTATCTGTAAATTTGAATTTATTGTATAAAATATTATTTTATAAGTCCAATTTTATAAACAATTTTTAAGCTGGGAAAATCCCACAAAAAAGTCTACACAGAGAAATGCCGGATTTCGGTTATTTGACAAAAAGAATCCTTGTGATTTACCGATACAAAATATATGCAAATCTTTGCAAAAGTTGTATTTTATTATAAAATAACGGATTAAAGGTAATTGAATTATGAAAGAAATATTTCTTACAGATTTTGATACAAACACTTTAAGGCATACCAATGAGAGGGTAAAATGAAAAAATTGCCGATAAGCACTCAATCGTTTGAAATTTTAAGGCAAAACGATTGTGTATATGTTGACAAAACAAAATATGTTTTTGAGTTAATAAAAAACGGAAGGGTTTATTTTCTTTCACGTCCGCGCAGGTTCGGAAAATCATTATTGATAAGCACTTTTGAAGAATTATTTAACGGCAATAGAAACCTTTTTGACGGATTGTATATTTACGATAAATGGAATTGGTCGGAAAAATATCCGGTAATTCACTTAGATTTTGGAGAACAAGAGTACGAGGCAGGAAAAGAATTAAAAACGTCATTATTGAAATTTGTCCGCGATACCGCAGAGAAAAACGGTATATATCTCCCGGATATAAACAAAGGTTTATTGGCAAGCAGTTTTTCGGAACTTATAGAAAAATTGCACAACAAAATGGGTTTACCGGTCGTCGTATTGGTTGACGAATACGACAAACCGGTAACGGATAATCTGTCAAATAAAGAAGTTCTTGCCGATAATAAAAGAACACTTCATGATTTCTATCAAGTATTAAAAGCCGTCGACAAACATTTAAAATTTGTTTTTCTTACAGGCGTTTCAAAATTCTCGGGACTTTCAGTTTTTTCTGCATTAAACAGTATTAACGATATAACCGTTGACGAAAGATATTGCACTATCTGCGGATACACGCAAGAGGAACTGGAAGAATATTTTAAAGATTATATAATAGAGCTTTCAAAAGCATTAAATTCAACTTACGACGAAATTATCGTAGCGATAAAAGATTGGTACAACGGCTATTCTTGGGACGGGAAAATATCGGTTTATAATCCGTTTTCAACGCTTATGCTTTTTGATAAAAAAGCATTTGCTAATTATTGGTTCAGAACCGGCACGCCTACATTTCTTTTGAATTTAATACGCAAGCATAACAGACCGCTAAATTTTCTTGGGAAAATGACGGTTTCAGATAGTTCTTTTGAAAGTTATAACCCCGATAATTTAAACGAAATCCCTTTATTGTTTCAAACGGGCTATTTGACAATCAAGAACAGGCAATCAAGCATAAAAGGCGTGCAATATACTCTGGATTTTCCAGATATAGAAGTAAAAGATTCATTCTTACAGTGCTTATTAAGCGAATATACGCAATACCCGCAGGAATCTATGCCGGAATTGTTTAAAGAACTTTCAGCTAAATTTCAAAATTCCGATGAAAAAGGGTTAGAAGATAATTTAACGGCATTGCTTGCGCATATACCATACCAGCTTATAAGCGAAAGCGAAAAATATTATCATTCGATATTTTTAATATGGCTAAAAACATTGGGATTTGACATACAAGGCGAAATAAGCACGAATAGAGGAAGAATAGACGCTGTTTTAAAACAAAATGATTACACGGTTATAACCGAAATAAAATTCAGTACGGAAAAAGCGCTTGAAGAAATGCTGGAAACCGCATTGAAGCAGATAGACGATAAAAAATATTATGAAGCGTATTTGGGAAAGACAATTATTCTGCTCGCAGTAGCATTTAACGGCAAAGATGTGAAATGTAAATTTAAAACATTGGACAAAAAATAAAAAGTATAGCCGCTGATGAAAATTTGATTTTTGCTTTTTTTATTATTTAAGAAAAAGAAACAAAATTTATGAAAACGTTAGTTTTACCGGATCTTTCCATAAACTACTTTATAACCAGCATTTTACACCTTCCGTTTCCGCTTGGCTTTTCCAACACGCACAGGTAGGCGCCGTTGTATAACATTTTGCCGCTGTTGTCTCTGCCTTTGTATTCGTATTCGTTTGTACCGGGCATGGCATGGTATGTGTCTTCAAAAACTTTATCTCCCATGAGCGTGTATATTCTTATTCTGACGGTTTCGTTTCCGTTTGCTTTAAACAGTATTTTTGTACTTTGTCCTCTTGCGGGATTAAACGGGTTTGGCGCGTTAAAAATTTTCCCTGCCAGCTCGTCAGCCATAGAAAAAACCTCAAAAATGCCTTCAGCCGGCACGGCTTCCATATTTTGATTATTTCTTGCCTCTATTTTATATTTATATTTTCCCGCAGGAAGCATACCTATATTGTATTGATAATTTCCGTCGGAAGATATTAAACTCATTTGTGCGCTGATGACAAGGCTTGCGTCTTTGAGATTATATAATGAAATTTTCGGATAGCCGTCGGCAATGAGATTATTATTTGGGTCTTTCACTTTTGCTTTAACAACAATATTTGTATCGACATACTTCCTTTTTAAAGGCAGAATATACGAATCCATTTCGCTGTACGTTATTTTGGGAAGAATATGTTCTTCAAAAACTTTTACTTCAAAATTGCCCACGGCGTTGACCGCCGCAACGCTAAGTTCATTTTTTGCTTCTATCTTATAACTGTAACGGCCTGCCTGCAAAGAACCGATATTATAATAATAGTATACGGGATTATTTATATCCGAGGCAGAACTCATTTTACCGCTATAAATCAATTCATTTTTATAATCGTACAAAGAAAAAACCGGAGAATCTGTATGTATGGCAAGCCCGAAAGGGTCAAAAAATTTCATTTTCGCGGACATTACCGTATTTATGTTTTTTTCGGTTTCCGGATATATATAAGAATTGCCTTCGAGATAAAGTATCTGAGGCAGTTCTTGCGGAGAATACTCTTCCACTTCAAACGTACTTTCGACCGGAACGGCAGAAATATTTAACGCATTTTTTGCTTCTATTTTATACTTATAACTTCCGACGGGCAAAACGCCGATATTGTAATAATAGTAAAGAGAATTATCCGTGTCCGGAGCGGAACTCATTTTACCGCTATAGACTAATTCATTTTTATAGTCGTACAAAGAAAAAACCGGCGATTCCGCGTGTATGGCAAGCCCTTCGGGTTCAAAAAATTTCGCTTTTACGGATATAACAGTATTTATATTCTTTTTCTCTGCGGGATGTATATAAGAATTGCCTTCAAAATAAAGTATTTGCGGAGGCGAAGCTTGAGAATATTCTTTTACTTCAAACACGCCTACAGCCGACACAGCTGAAATGTTCAGCTCATTTTTTGCTTCTATTTTATAATTATAATTACCGACGGGCAAAGTGTTTATATTATAGTAGTATACAGAATTTCCCGCAGAAGTCATTTTTCCGCTTTTTATAATGCTGTTATTGCTATTGTCAGACAATGTAAAAACCGGCGATTCGCCGCTTATTTTTAAACCGTTAGGCTCGTTAAATTTGATTTTTGCGGATAACGACGTGTAAACATTTTTATCGGCATTAGGCAAAATGTAAGAATTGCCTTCAAAATATTCAATTGTAGGCGCAATACCCTGTTTAGGAAAAAAGTACTCGTCGGAAGTAAAAAAATCATTCCCGTATTTAAGTTCGACTTTGTATGAATATTTAGATTTTTTTGCCAGACTTTTGCTGATAATATAGACTTTTCCGTCGGTATAATCCGTATCACTACTATTTTCGGCAGACATATTATTTGTACTCATTAAAGAACCGTTGTCATAAATATAAAGTTTCGGATACCCGCTGTCCGGCGCTGCATTTTTATAATTTACATAATTGACTTTATAGGTAACCACTGCCGAAGAGTCAAAAATATATTTCGGAGTCTGCAAAGAATCTTTATAGTCCGCCCCATCGGGATTATAAGCATAAGAACTTCTGGTATCCGAAGGAATGCTTGTAAATAAAGCATCCTTATTGCTATTGTTCAGCGAAGAAAACAAAAGAACAGCAGCATCCGGAGTACTGACATAAACAGAATCGCTTTGAACAACATTGGCAGAAGCAATTACAAATTTATCTTCTTTCAAGTTCCCTGAAGGATCCCATCTTTGATAACCTGATTTGTTGCCGGAAGAATAACCAATGTAGATGCCATTGCTGTCGGCATATAAAGAGTTAAAATCCAAGTTATTAATATCTTTTTGCCATGAAACATTTAATTCGTTCATTTTTAATATCTTGTATTTATTAGTGCTTGATTTGTCTCTGAACAAAGCGTAAACATCGCTTTCGTCATGAACGGCAATTCTCATTATAGCTCCAGAAGATATATCATGCCTTTTCTCACCTCTGTTTTTTCCGGATAAATCGTATTTAATTATATAAATCTCAAAAAATCCTCCAGATGACCAAGCTGGAGCCACAGAGCTGTCACCTCCATAGATATATATAAAATTATTCACAGCCGCCATTGCATTAAATCTCATATAGGAATTCGTTTGTGAAGCAAAAGTAGACACGCTCCCGCCGTCTCCTGTAATTTTTACAATATGATAATTTTTCAAATCTTCACAAACTAAAACATAAACATTGCCATAATAAACTACCGAATCCAAAGGTAAATATTTTGACGTGCTTTTAGGCTTATACGGCGGATTCCATACTATAGTCTTATTATCCATAGAAATTTTTGCGGTTTTAACAGAGCCATCAGTATAAATATAAGATATATAAATATTCCGGCTATTATCGGCACAAACGCTTCCCACACCGCGCAAAGTTTCATAAGGCGAGCAAACCACTTCTGCCCCGACAGTCATATATTCTTCCAAATTTACGCCGTTTATTTTATGTATTACAATTCTATTACTGGAATTTAAAGATACTTTATACACCGCAGAGCCTGCCTTTACAATACTATTTAATCCTTTAGACTGAAATTCATGCGCGCTATTTCTTGAACTAATTCCCTGCCCCGATAAAACAGTATTTCCATATTTATTCTGAACCAACGGAGTTGAATAAATAAACGTTGCAGACAAAACAATTGCACCGGTTGAAACAATTAATTTTCTAATCATTTATTATCCTTTTATAAATAATTAAATCACAAAACAGTTTAATTAGGATATAAATATAAAAGATAATAGTCAAATTTTTATAATGAAATTTCTGTACTTTTGAAAAATAAAAAAAAGACGATACCAAAATACAGTATCGTCTTTTTTATTTTTTATTAATTCTTTAGATTTTAAATTTATAACCTGCACTAATTCCAATAACAGAATAAAGATTGTTATCTGTATCACTATAGCAAAACAGCTTAACGTTGTATCTACTTTGTCTTTACCGTTCGCTTTTGTCGTTAGTCGTTAGTCGTTCGCCGCCTATAAGCGAGTCTATGAGTGAAAGATTTTTGAAGATTATCAAATTCGGTTGTTTGAACGGCATCCTCTTAAGCCGTTATTGCCGCGAGTTCCGAATTTGCTTCAAAAATCTTTCGCGAATGCTTTCAGCGGCTTTAACCCAGATATTCCATTAGAGCTAAAATTTTCTAATGGAATCCATTAGAAATAACGAAGAATAATAGATTGAAAATACAATGAGTTGTGCGAAATAAAAAAGGTCAAAAAAGCGTAGGAATGAAAGGTAACAAATAGGTATTTCTAAAATACTGTTCGTCATGCCCGAAGTTCTTAATCGGGCATCCATTTTTACTAAAGAAATTTTTGTTTTACGACGAAAGTGGATCCCCGATAAAGACACTCGGGGATGACGACAAAGAAAAAAAATGGTTTTTAGAAATCTCTAATGGAATATTTGGGTTTAAGTGTCGTTATAATTTGCCGTGCGCAAGCACCCTACTGCAAAAAGTAAGGCGTGGGGTTCAGGGGTACCAAAAACCCCTGATTAATTTTATTCTCACCCTTGCGCTGCTAAAAACGACATAATGTAATCTCCAGGGGAAATGTCTAGTTCTTTTTCCATGAGTTTTGATTCGGCAAAACTTTTTACGAATATTTTATTGTTTAAATCTCCGACAAAAGCGGGGTTTGATATGCCCAGGCTCATTTCATTATTTATGTAGAGGCTCAATTTGTCGAAATTGGCGGAACCTACGCATGCCCAGTTATCGTAAATTGCGGCTTTGATATGCGACATTTTCGGGTAAAAATAAATTTTTATGCCGTTATTGAACATAATATTGGCTTTGACCATATTGCTTTTGTCCATCATTCCGTTATCGTTTTCCGAAGGAAGAATTATCCTTATGTCAACGCCGCGCGCCCTTGCATTGATAAGTTCCTGAATAATTCTGACGTCCGAAAAATATGCGTTTTGTATATAAATTCTTTTTTTTGCCCTTTTAATAGCTTCTATCTGGGCAGAAAAAATTTCCGCAGAACTCGGCTTTGTGTAAAGAAGCCTCATGTAGAACATATCTTGTTCGACGCCTTTATCGTAATCGCGTTTCGGTTTGAATACGGCTCTTGCCGCGGCGGAAAAATCTCCGCCCGCTCCTGAAAAAGCCCATGCGCCGTCAAAATCGTCCTGAAGTTTCGTAACGACCGGGCCTTCAAGCGCGATCATCATATCGTGCCAAAAATATCTGTACTCTTCGCCAAAGTTCATTCCGCCGGTGTATGCAAGTTTGTCGTCTATAATGATCACTTTGCTGTGGTCGAAATTTGCCCAAGTGTTTAAGTGCGTGCGCACTTTCACTTTTGAATTCTCTTTTAAATACTTTTTGATATTTGGCATAACATAATCTTTTGAATACAGCTGTTCAGGCGCTTTTGTCCAGTTTAATATTGTGTTGATTTCGTCTATCAAAACTTTAACTTTGACGCCTTCTTTGGATTTTTCTTTGAGTTGGTCGGCTATGGTAATGCTATAAGGATCGGCTTTAAAAATGTAAAGGCGTATGTTAATTTTTTCCTTCGCCTTGGCGACCTGTTCTATGAAATCCGGAAAAAAAGAATTACCGTCTACAAGTATTCTGGCTCTTCCCATATACTTTTCTTCGGTTATGTTGAAATCAAGATACCTTTCAAAAGCTTTGATATCCATCATTTCATCGCCTTCGTACAAAGGCGGAATTTCGCCGTTGATATTTTCTATTTGGGGGGAAAGCCCTGAATAGAGAGAATACATCGCTGTAGAAAAAAGTCTGTGTAAAGACGTAAAAGGAGATTTGATTATGGCAAATACGTGGCTTTTGATAATAAAAGAATATATTAAATCCAGCGAAAAACCCAAAGGAGAAGTTTCTTTTTGAACTTCATAATAGTCCGGAAGTTTTACTGCGGCGGCGATATTTTTTCCCATATCCACGTAAACATACGGAATAAGCGGAATGGTATCTATCGGGAGAACGAATCTTTTGTTGTCGGGATATTTGTCTTTTAAAATTTTTATTATTTTTGAGTACGTATTTTTTCTTATGGTTTTTTTGTCTATTTTGCCCGTTACTTCAATGCCTTCCGGCAAGCGCGACGGATCGCAAAATTTTACCGCGCCGGCGGAATCCCTGTACAAGATCACGTCTTTAAACCCCGTAAGCAGCATCACGCCTTTATTTTTTGTTTGCGGCGACATATCTTCAACGATTTCGTCCGAGGCCTGCTGCAAAATATTTTTTACCAAAACAACTTCCTGCGCTCCGTACATAATTCCTTCCGGAATTTTCTGCACTATTTCGGTTTCTATAATAGCGTTTCTTCTGTTTTTTCTGCTGCCTTCTTTGGGAAGTTTTGCGTAAAGATAAAAATTTTCATTTTCGCGGCTGTACGATAAATACAGATTATTTTCGTATATAAAAACTTCTTTTGGATCAAAAGTAGAGTTGTCTATTTCATGAAGGATCTGCTGCTTTTTATAAATTCTGTGGCAGGAGCTAAGAAAAAATATTAAAGAAAATATTACAAAAATTATTACTTTATTTTTCATGCGGTATCCGAGATTTTATATTTTACTGTGCAGGTACTTGCAAACGGCAGCCTTTGCAGGCGGAAAATCAAAACGGCAACTGCAACGACAACAACGATTACCCCGTCCTGCTGCGCAGTCCACCCCTTCACAGAAGGGATTTTACGACTACGACAAAATGGATTCCCGATTAAAACTTTCGGGAATGACAAACGAGTGAAATCATTTTTGCCGTCATGCCCGAAGTTCTCGGAAATGCTGTTATTCCTTAGCAGCCTGCCCCAGCCGCAGCGCGACGAATAAGGAGCGCAGGTCTTGCGGCGGGCGGGCGCGAGATGTGAGCGACCTATCCTTATTTTAACACGGGGGGCATCCATGTTAAATACAAATCCAGTGGGTTGATTTACGACATGCAAAATGGATTCTGTGCCAAGCAGGTATGTAAGCAGCTTTTGATGTCAATTACTAATTACTCATCACTAACTACTAATTGCCTTTAAGCGGCGGACATAATGTGCTTTATGGCTTCTACAGATGAAAGTTTGGTTGACTTTCTTATTTGTTCTTTTGTCGTAACTTTATCTATAAATATGTCAAGCATGTAACCGGTAAGAGCCGTATAAGCTTTAGAAGCTTTCTCGGATCTATCTTTACTTTGCGTTATCTCGCCGGCATTAAATATGTCGGAAGTAAAACCCATTTTTTGAAAAGGTATGGACAGATTTAAAAGTATAGGTTCGATTTCTGCGGAAGCTGCGGTAAAAGTATATTTTGAAAGAATATCTTCGACTTTGCTAAACAGCATTTCGGCGGGCAGATCCTGCGCGTATGCCGAAGGATAATATCCGGCTTTAAACAATGACGCTTCCGCCATAAGATTTGCAAAAACTCTTGCAATTGTTTTTGAAGTGAACTTGCCGGAACGTCCGTTTATTATTATATTTTCGCTCAAGCCCTGCATAAAACCTGCAATTTTTGCGGCGTTAATTTCCCGCTGTTTGCCTTCGGAAGAAGCGTATGCGGACAATAAATTATCGAGATATTGTCTTGCGGCTTTCAGATTTTCTCTTGAACCAAGCTCATTTATCAACGAAATGACCGCTTTTTCAAAATCTTTGATTTCTGAAAGCCTGTTTTGTTTTGCCAAACTTCCCACAAGCGCGGCAGCATAAACCGCAGGCAATGACTGCCCGTTGATTTCAACGTTTCTTAAATCATTGATATCAAATGCCGCTTTGTCAATATCCATACTTAAACCCGTTTCAACGGCATTTACGTAACTTCCTGTATAACTTTCTTCGAAAGTCTGCTGACCGACTTTGAACAGCCCTAAATTTATTCCGCCAAAACGCTTTGATCCTTTTGCAGGAACTCTATAATTTTCAGAGCTTTCGGAAACGACCTCGCCCCACAACAAACCTATCGGATAATCGACGGATACTGCGCCCGACTGCGCTGAACTTTTCAAAAGCTCTCCTAAAGTAAGAGAAGTTTTTTCAAGAGTTTTATCATTAATTTCGGCTTTATATCCGGAAATATTTCCGTAAACGCCCAAATCCTGAAAAGCTATTATGGGCGTATACCCTCTGTCTGCAACGGTTTTTACGGACTGCGGAGTCATATTAGGAGATTTTACGGCGACATTTATAAAAAATCCGGACTTTGCAGCCGTCTCGGCAATCTTATCGAGAACCGCTCCGTCAACAAAATCCGTTTCAATAGTGAAAGAAGTAATGCCTGCGGCAATCCATTTTGATATTATCGCTTCTGCATTTTCAGCATTTATTCCTTTTATATACATCGATATGTCCATGCCGGCCATTTTTGACAATGTCTGTTTTAACTGCCGTTCAAAAAGCATCTGCTGCAATGCCATAATTTTTACAAACGTATTTTTGTCAATATCGATATGATATTTTTCTATTTCGGCTTCGGCAAAAGAGTCAAGCCATGAATAGTTTGCCAAATAATATGCTTCAACATCGCTGCGCTGCCGGGCAGAAAGTTTTCCGTAAACTTTCATTGCCGCAAGATTTTTTCTTTTTGCCGTCTGCTCTTTATTAACGGTTTCTTTTTCGGAAATATCAGCCGCCAAATCGTCTGCCGTTATCATGCCTTGCGCTTCCGGAACCGACATCCAATCCAGAAGCAAATAATTTGCCGCAAGAGGATCATCTGCGGAAAAAAGATCGTACATTGTAAAACCGTTTACTCTGGCCGGTTTCAAAACGGTTTCGGCATAATTTTGCAATGAAGTTATTTCGCCTATGCCGCTGTCGCCGCTGGTTTTAAGCATTGACGCCACTGTCAGCTTTTCATTATAAAGTCCTTTCTTTTCGGTCTTGCTTTCGACTTTGCGAGCTTGGCCGTCAAGAGATGATGATTCGGCTATTCTTTGCGCTACGGCGTCTATCGTGGTAAGAGTTTTATCGCCGGGAAGCCTGCTTATAGAAAGTATATTTTCAGATTTCGACAAATCCAAACCTTCGGATTTCAGTTTTCCCGTTATCTCAAGATTTTCAAATACGGCTTTGAGTATCTGCTCTTTTGCCTCTTTATCGATGTCCGCCGCAGACATTTCATAAATAAACGGAACGCTATATTGAAGATTGTAAAAAACGCCGTTTTCAGTTTCAACTTTTACAAGAGCGGCTTTTACCGTAATATCCCTTATGCCCGTATTAATCGTCAAACTAAATAAAACGTCATCGGAATTTATATATCTTACCGGCGTGACGGCAAAAGCTTTTGCGCCGTATGAACCCATATACGCGATCAAATTCGCATTTGAAGCCGCATTTTCAATATCAAATACAAACGCCCTGTCTGCGCTTTTTAAATATTGCGGGACATCTACGGCTT
>JAISDI010000057.1 GCA_031264895.1 Endomicrobium sp.
TTTTTTATCATAAAAATTAATCGTTAAATTTTTTATGGCTTTTTTTGCTCCGTAGTAAAAGTTGACGCCCGAAGCTTCTATCCTTATATTGGATTCAATTGACATAAGAACTCCCGTACTTATTTCTTAAAAATATTGCAATGGAGGAAATCATAAGAACTATAACCAAAAGTATCAGCGCGCAGCCGTAAGCTATGACAGTCTGCTGATCTGGTTTTGTGCCTTCGGTCATTAGCGCGTATATGTGGTAAGGCAGAGCCATGACTTCAGAAAATATGGAATCAGGATATCCTCTTTTATAAAAAGCCGCAGCGGTAAAAAGTATGGGAGCGGTTTCTCCGGCGGCTCTTCCTATGCTTAAAATAACGCCGGTCATAATTCCGGGTATGGCGGACGGTATTACGGCTTTTCTTATCGTCTGCCATTGTGTTGCGCCTAATGCAAAAGAAGCTTCCCTTATGGAATACGGAACCGCCATCAGCGCTTCCTGTGAAGCCGAAATAACGGCCGGCAAAATCAATATCCCAAGCGTCAAGCTTCCGGACAAAACCGAAATTCCGAAACCGAAAAATTTGACAAAGACCGCAAGCCCGAACAATCCGAAAACTACCGAAGGAACTCCAGCAAGATTGTTTATGCTCATTCTTATAATATTTACTGCAAAACCTTTAGAATTGTATTCGTTTAAATATACCGCGCATGCAAGACCTAAAGGCAAAGCAAAGATTATTGCGCCGACCGTTAAATAAAAAGTTCCTATTATGGCCGGAGCAACGCCGCCCGCAGTCATTCCTTTTCTGGGAACGGACGTTAAAAATTCCCACGATATTACGGGCAGACCTTTTGAAGCTATTAGATAAATTATGCTTATCAAAAATATCAGCGTTATGACGACGCTTGCAGTCATTAAAGAAAAACCCAGAAACTGAGTTATTTTATTTTTCATCTGTCCAACCCCAACTTTATTCTATATTTTCTGCTTATTATTTCAGCGACGGCATTGAAAACAAGAGTTATCAAAAACAATATCAATCCTATTGCAAAAAGCGAATGATAATGTATGCTTCCGACTGCCGCCTCTCCCATCTCAGCCGCAATTGTCGAAGTCATCGGGCGGACGGGGTCGAAAAAAGATTTCGGCATAACTGCGGCTCCGCCGGAAACCATTAAAACGGTCATCGTTTCCCCTACGATTCTGCTTATGCCAAGTATCACTGAAGTTGAAATTCCGGAAGCTGCCGCCGGAATTGTTACTTTTACAAGCGTCTGCCATCTGTTTGCTCCCAAGGCGTAAGAAGCTTCTTTGAAACTTTTAGGCACAAAACTCAAAGCGTCTTCGGATATGCTCGCTATCGTCGGTATCGCCATTATCCCAAGCACAATGCTTGCCGACAAAGCGCACAGTCCCGTAGGTATGTTAAAAATCTTTTGCACTAACGGAGCGACTATAAGCATTCCGAAAAAACCGTAAACTATCGAAGGTATGCCCGCCAAAATTTCTATAAGCGGCTTTAAAAAATGTTTTTGTCTGAGAGAAGCAATTTCATTTATGTATAAAGCCGTGCCTATGCCCAGCGGCACGCATACAAACATCGCGCCCGCCGTAACCCACAAAGAAGCCGCCATCAAAGACAAAATGCCAAATTCCGCCGGTTCGTGAGTAGGGTACCATTGACTGCCAAACAAAAATTTAAAAATATTAATTTCAGATATTATCGGAACGCTTTCTTTAAACAAAACGAAAACTATCCCAAGTAAAAAAAACAATGAAGCAAAAGCCAGAACGGTAAAAATCATTCTAATCAATTTTTCTTTAAAGTTATCCATTCTTTTCCCTTATAAATTTAGAGCGGGGCGGCGGGGGTTAGCGCCGCCCCTGTTTCGCGCAGAACGCAGCCTTCGCTTATTTTAACGCGACAAAACCTTCTTCAGTAACTATCGTTTGTCCGTCTTCGCTTAAAATGAAATCTATAAAATTTTTCGTTTCTCCTTTAGGCTCGCCGTTAGTGTACATATACAGAGGTCTCGAATAAGCATAACGGCTTTTCAAAACCGTCTCGACTGTAGCTTCAACTCCGTCGATCGCTACAGATTTTACCGAAGAAGTTACATAACCTAAACCAACGTATCCTATTGCTCCCGGCGTGGTTGAAATCGTAGTAGCTATGGCTTGGTTTGAAGCCTGCATTAAAGCTCCGCTTACGACTTTTTGTTTATTTAACGCAAGCTCGCCGAAAGATTCGAAAGTTCCGCTGGCCGAATCTCTTGAAACTACGACTATTCTTTCGTTTTTGCCTCCGACCTGCTGCCAATTCGTAACTTTGCCTGTATAGATATCGGCTACCTGCTTGCGCGACAGTCCGGACACGGAATTGTTTTTATTGACGATTACGGCTATTCCGTCCATAGCTACGACAAAAGCTTTCGGGGCGACTTTTTTCGACGCGGCGGCCTGAAGTTCGTTATCTTTAATTTCTCTTGATGAATTTGCTATATCGCACGTTCCTGAAATCAGCGAATTGATTCCTACTCCGGAACCGCCGCCTCTTACCGTAATATCGGAAGAAGAGTTGGCATCCATATACTCTTCAGCCGCTCTTTGCGCTATCGGAAGCACCGTAGTGGAACCTTCCATCACGATTTTTGCCGCCAATATGTTTCCGGCGCATATCATAAGCGCCAATACCGTCGTTATCATTTTTTTCATTTATTTTCTCCTTGTATATATTTAAAACTTATAACTTAAATCGAGCTGCGCAAGGCTTCTCGGGTTTGCGTCTCCGTCAATATGTTCCATTTGATAATAATCAAATCCCAGCGAAAGATTTTTCACGATTCCTAAAGTTACTATGACTTCGTAGCCTTTTGTATTTCCGCTGCCGCCGTAAGCGTCGGAATCGCCCAAACCGAAAGGAATGGCATATTCTTCCAAATATCTGTTCATTGCTTTAATCTGCCATGTTCCGAGTTCCGAAATCCTGTCGCTTCCAAACTGCAGACCGAAAACTCTTCCTTCAAGATTATTTTTATGCGCGCTGTCATCGGTATTTTTAACATAGTCGCCGAAAACGCTCAGACTAAGCCCTGCGACAACTTCTTTCATTTTAAGTTCTATGCTTGGGTTGATACATCTAAAATCCGTATCGCTGGAAGTTCCCAGGTAAGCTGCCGGTTCATTGGAAAAAATAGTTCTGTCTTTCATATTATATTGTTGATACGAAAGGCCGCCTTTAACGCTGAAATTTCCTATGGAATAAGAAATTCCCGGCTGGATTATGTATGCGTCCGGCATTAGAACGCCATTGCCTTCATTGAGGATATACCAGCCCGCGTTTGCAAAAATGTTTACTTTACCGACGTTCTTATTAAAATTTGCGGAAAACCCGTCAAGATTAATATCCGTATCCCAAATTAAATCCGTAGGATTCCATAAGTGCATACCGTTTTTAACTTTGCCTCCGCTTACCTTGATCCATTCTACAGGCTCATACTGCAGGTACGCATAATCTATATATACAGGAACTTTATCAAATGCCTGAAACGTATGATTTGTCGATGTAGGATTTCTATCGCCGCCGGCGACGCCCGCTCCGCTGGCAATTCCGAATGCCGCTTTGACGCTTTCAATCGGCCTTGTTTCGATTCCTAAACGAAGTCTTAATCTCTCCCTGTTTCTCGTGTTTGAACCGTTCCAATCAGCCTGATGTCTTACTCTTATGTCTCCGCTCATGCGCATGTTTTGTATCCATGACGGAAGCGTAAGATTTGAGCCGCTTGCCGTTTTCTGTCTTATTTCTTCCCTTGTTTCCGTAACGATCTGCTGCGCCTCCCCATACGAAATAAGACCTTTTTCGGCAAGCATATTTGCAAGCCTGTCAACTTCACCCGCAAAAGACGCGCCTGACAAAAACAACACCGCCGCTAAAACCGATACAGCCTTTGAAAACTTCATTCTTTTTCCTCCCCTTTTTTACAGGCATTCTATGCCCGTTTTTGAAGAGCTTGACCGCCAAATTTCTCTCTTCGCGCAAAAATGGTACAAAATGCAAATTAAGAACGAATAAAGAAATTGTTAATTTTCCGTTAAGAAAAGATTTTACCGATGAAAATACTGCGTATTTGAGGACATGTAGGAATAATGAAAGATAATACGAAAGAAAAAAACCCGGCGATTACGAAACTACTCGCCGGTTTTTTTGTCAAAAAAAATGATTTACAAAAGCAGAAGAACACAGAGACAAGGTTTGCGCCGTAACGCGCGGCCTTGAACGCAGTTTCTGCGCGTCGGTTTATTTACTCCAAATCGAGATACATGTAATACAGGTTTAACAATATGTCGCCCAGCTTATCTTTAGGATGCCAGTGGTCGACTATGTGCAGCGGGTAAGTAGGCTGAAATATCATCGTGGAACGCGCCTCTTTCATTTTTTCTACTTCTTCTTTCATGTAATGCATATTGTCTTTTTTGTGCTTTTGAGGATTTTCTATTTCTTGGTTTATTTCATTGAGAGCAGTTTTTACAAGGCATAAGAATTTTTTTTGCTTCAACCTGATTGTTTGAGGCTTTAATTTCTTTTTATCATTATTCATCTTTTAACTTCCTTTTATTTGAAGTTTTGGCTGAACGCATATAATGATAACAAAAGAAGTTAAGTTTTTCAACTTTACAAAATGTAAACAATATAAAACAGTTTACATTTTATGCTATTTTAAAAAGACGGGAAGTTTTATTATGAATTTGCTTCCGATACCTTCGGCGCTTTCTACGGAAATTGCGCCGTTATGAGACTGCACGATATGTTTGACTATGGACAGACCAAGCCCCGTGCCGCCGTTTTTTTTAGATCTTGATCTGTCCACTACATAAAATCTTTCAAACAATCTCGGAAAATGTTTTTTTGGAATGCCTATTCCGGTATCCGATACCGTAAGAATTACGGATTCGTCCGCATTTTCGGCTTTAATGACAATCTCGCCTTTTTCCGTGTATTTTAACGCATTGTCGACAAGGTTTATTAAAAGCTGTTCAATATTAAATTCATTTGCAAAAATACTATTTAGCCCGTCCTGAGTCAGTACTTTTACTTTTATGCCTTTTTCCGCCGCCTTCTTCTTATAAAAACCCGCGACATTATCTATTACAGGGACAATATTGACTTCGCTTTTTTCGGGATCTTTCATATTTTCAAAAGATGAAATTGAAAGCAAATCGTTTATTATATTTGATAAACGCACTGCCTGCTTTTTTATGACGTCTATATAATGTCTGCTTTCAGGCGGAATATTTTCATTTTCGGATTCAAGTGTTTCGGAAAACCCTATTATCGCGGTAACGGGCGTTTTTAATTCATGAGAAGCATTTGTTATAAAATCTTTTTTAAAATTATCCAGCTGCTTCAGCTTCGTAATGTCTTTTATCGATATTACGAATCTGTCTTCGTTTTTTACTTTTGAAAAAACGTAAGAAAAATATGATTCTCCCGATATAAACTCGCCGTAGAGCGAATTTTCCGGAGAACTATTTTCTGCGTCGCGAAGCATATTTTCAATTTCTTTGTTTCTTAAAAATTCCCAAAAATATTTACCGTTTTTTGCGCCTTCAAACATGTTTTTGAACGTTTCGTTAAACAAAAGAATTTTTCCGTCTTTATCTATAAGCAAAATCCCTTCTGAAACCGAAGAGAGAACTTTATCGAGCATCTCTTTGCCTTCGTTGACCTTTTTAAACAAAATGCCGATTTCGTCGGACATTTTGTTGAACGACTTCGCAAGGCCGGCAATTTCGCTGTCTCCGTTTATGTCGACTTTAACGCCGAAATTTCCCGAGGCCACTTCAAGAGCGGCGCTGCCCAGTTTAGTAATATCCGATGAAATTCTTTTCGAAATCAAATATGCCGCAGTCAAAGCAAGCGCGGCAATCAAAATAAAGACCGCCGCCATATTTTTAAATATAGAATTCGTAAACACGCTTATTCTTTTTATAGGCACGCTCATTCTTAAAACAGCCAAAACTTTGCCGTCCGACTCGACCGGTAAAGCAATATAGAGCATGTCCTCCTGAAGCGTAGCGCTGTGCCTGATTGATTTTCCGAAAGAATTTCCGGCTATCACTTCTTTTATTTCGTCGCGGTTAATATGATTTGGCATGGCGGACGCTTCATTTTGCGAATCGGCAAGAACTTTTCCGGACATATCGACCACCGTTATTCTTTTATTAGAGACGCCGGACACGCCGCGGATCTTGCCGTTTAAAGACACATAATCTCCGGAGGATAGAGAGTTTTTAATCAATGGCATTATAAGCTTTGCTGCGCCGTCAAGTTCGTTTGTGAAAAGATCGACGTTTGCCGAATAAATATATTTTTTTGCGCCCGCAAAAAAAAGTACGCCTAAAATGGCGTACTTTATTATAAATAACATAAACAGCGTTTTAAACAAAGTTTTTTTATTCTTCAATTTTGTACCCGATACCGCGTATGTTTTTTATCATCGGCGCGCATTTTCCGAGCTTTTCCCTCAAATTTCTTATATGCACGTCGATAGTTCTGTCTATTACAAGTTTATCGTCGCCCCAAAGATAATCCAAAATTTTCTCTCTTGAAAAAACGGCGCCGGGTTTTGACAAAAATAATTCCAAAATTTTAAATTCAGTCGCCGTAAGCTCTACTTTTTCACCTCCGGCAAAAACGGTAAACTTTTCTTTATCGATCTTTATTTTATGCGAAAGCGTTTTTTTTGTCTGTATGGCGTTTGGCGCGGAAATTCTTCTGAGAACGGTTTTGATCCTTGCAATAAGCTCTTTGACCGAGAAAGGTTTTGTAATATAATCGTCGGCTCCGAGTTCAAGACCTATGATTTTGTCGCTTTCGTCAGCCTTTGCGCTCAAAAATATAATAGGGATATCCGAAAAAGAATCGCTGCCTTTCATAATTTTCGACAGTTCGATTCCGTCGGGGTATGGCATCATTATGTCAAGTATCGCTAAATCCGGTTTTTGTTTTTCCAAAGCCTTCAGAAAGGATGAAGAACTTGTAAAAGTTTTAACCTTAAAAAAATTCTTTTCAAGGTTAATCTCTATAAGTTCCAATATGTCTTCTTCATCGTCAACCGCATATATCAAATTATTCATTTATTTTTTATGCTTAAAAACGGAGCTGCGTTTTCTATAATAAACCGTATTTTCCGCCGTACCAAGCCAATCTTCAATAGAAATCCAGCCTGCGTCGGCATATAC
>JAISDI010000276.1 GCA_031264895.1 Endomicrobium sp.
TTTTTTGTTTTTAAAAAATCGTTTAATTTTTAATTATTTTTTGAAATAAAAGATGGTTTGACAATTTTATCGGCAATTTTATAAAATATCTAATATTTAACGGAATTTTAGACATGGGAAATCTTGAAATTTTATACATAAAAGTCAAAAAAGCGGCTGAAAAGCTTAAAAAGCTTAATGACGAGAATTTAAGGCTTAAAGCCGAAATAAGTTTTTTAAGAAAAGAAAACGAAAACAACAGGAAAAAAATCGGGGAATACGCTATATTAAAAGAAAATGCCGCAAACGCAGCAGTAAAGATAGAAAGAATTCTTAAAAAAATAGATACGGTTAAGGCAGAATAATTATGGCAACTACCCGTACGAGAATAATGGGAAGGGACATAGATATTAATGTTGACGAAATGGATGAGTTGAGCTTTGCAAGCGTGGTAACTTACGTAAACGATCAATGGCAGGAAGTGCAAAGAGATAATTCGAATGTGCCGGACACTCAAAAAATTGCGGCGATGACGGCTGTCAAAATTGCCGCCGAACTTCTTAAAATTAAAGGTTTGCAAGAAAGTATTTCAGATAATTATGAAAGAAAAATCAAAGAGTTGATTAAACTGCTTGAAGAAGCGGAATATTCCAACTGAAATGCTTTATGTTTTCCCTGCAGTGTTGGCGAATGTTTGAAACGTATTGAATCCTACAGGTCCTATTTAAGAGAACATCAATCGAGCGTATGCTCGTGGGCTTATGCCATTGTATCTCACTTATTAATAAGGGCTTTCAATCGTTTGAAACTAGCGGCTCTGTGGGGATTTTTTATTTTAACGGTGTATGTAAAATGAAACAAACTAACTTTCTTGAAAATGCGGCAAACGGTAAAAATAAGCCTTTGGCCGCAAGAATGGCCCCGAAAGATTTTGAAGAATTTATCGGGCAGGAAAGTATAATCGGCGGCGATAAACTTTTACGCCGTTCGATTGAAGCCGATAATTTGGGTTCGGTGATTTTTTTCGGGCCTCCGGGAACCGGCAAAAGCGCCTTAGCAAGAATTATCGCTTCAAAAACAAAGGCTTATTTTGAAGAAGCAAATGCGGTAACCATCGGAATCGCCGATATAAGAAAAATTATCGATCAGGCGAAAGCAAGAAGCGAAACAAGCGGAAAGAAAACGATTTTAATGCTGGACGAAATCCATCATTTTAACCGTTCCCAGCAGGATGCGCTTCTGCCGGACGTTGAACGCGGGTCGATAACTTTAATCGGAATAACTACCGAAAACCCGTTTTTTTATATCAACGCGGCGATTCTTTCAAGAAGCATAGTTTTTGAATTTCAGGTTCTTTCAAAAGAGGCTCTTTCAAAAATTATGGAATCGGCTTTAAAAGACAAAGTAAACGGTCTGGGAAATTACAAAGTTGAAATGTCCGAAGAAGCTAAAAAACATTTGGTTTTAAACGCTAACGGAGACGCAAGAAAACTGCTTAACGCGCTTGAAATAGGCGTGCTTTCTACGAAAGTAAACGAGAAAGGAATCAGAAATTTTGACATTTCCGTTGCACAGGAATCCATGCAGAAAAGAGCTGTTCTGTACGACCGTTCCGGAGACGCGCATTACGATCACATTTCGGCATTCATCAAATCCATGAGAGGAACCGACCCTGACGCCGCGGTTTATTGGATGGCCAAAATGCTTACGGCGGGCGAAGACCCGCGCTTTATCGCAAGAAGAATAATAATATGTGCCTCCGAAGACGTAGGAATGGCCGACCCGCGCGCTTTGATGCTTGCGGTATCGGCTTTACACGCGGTTCAGTTTGTAGGAATGCCGGAAGCCAGAATAATTTTGGCGCAGGCGGCGGTATACGTTGCATGCGCGCCAAAATCAAACTCGTCTTACTTGGCGGTGGAAGCCGCTTTTAACGAGGTAAAAAACGGGAAAGTCCGCAGCGTCCCGAATCATTTAAAAGACGCAAACCTTGACGGTGAAAAATTAGGGCATGGGCAGGGATACAAATACCCGCACGATTATGAAGGACATTTTGTCGAACAGCAGTACTGGACGGATCCCGTGGAGCTTTATAAACCCGCAAACGAAGGTTTTGAGGTGAAAATTCGTGAAAGATTACTTGGAATCAGAAAAAAGAAAAGTAAGATATGAGTTTTTGAATTTAAGAAACAGGATAGACCCGATTTTGGCGTCGGCTTATAGCGGCATGATTTTTGCCAAAATCAAAAAACTTCCGGTTTACGAAAAAGCGAAAACCGTGATGTTTTATCTGTCTTACGGTTCAGAAGTCATGACGGACGCAATGATTTCTTCTTCTATAGAAGAGGATAAAACCGTCGCCGTTCCCGCCATACAAACTCCCGGGGACGGAAAGATGTTTGCCGTAAAATTGTTAAGGCTTGAAGACGCTTATCAGTCCGTATACGGAATAAGGCAGCCCGAAATAAACAGGGAAGACATGCTGGAAAAAGGCGAAATAGATTTGGTCTTTGTTCCGGGCATAGCTTTCGATTATGAAGGTTTCAGGGTGGGCTACGGAAAAGGTTATTTTGACAGATGGCTTGAAGGCATACCTCCGGAAAAAGCTGTGGGCATTGCTTATGATTTTCAGCTTACGGACAAAATGCCGGCAGGAAAGTACGATCTGCCTGTAGGCGTCATTGTCACGGAGAAGAGAATTATTCAGATCAAGAAGAATTAAAATTTCAGGGAATCGATACCCCGAAGGAGCGGAGCGATGGAAAATTTGATTGTGATTCTTATATCCGCTTTGACGGCTTTTGCGGCAGGATTTATTTTTCGCATGGTATACGCGAAATTGAGCGCTAAGTCGGCTGAGCAGGATTCAAAAAGAATAATAAAAGAAGCGGAGATAATGGCCGAATCCAAAAAGAAAGAAGCGCTTTTGGAAGCCAAACTTATCGTAGACAGGGAACGCAAAGAGTTTGAACAGGAAAGCAAAGAAAAAAAGCAGTCTTTGCAGAGCATGGAAAACAGAATAAACCAGCGCGAAGAAAATCTTGACAGAAAAATCGACGCGGTTGACAGAAGAGAAAGGGAATTGTCGGGCAAAGAAAAAGATTTAACGGCGAAAGAGCAGAATCTTAAAACAAAATTTGACGAGATAGCAAAAATCAAAGAAGAGCAGAGAAAAACTCTTGAAAAGATTTCCGGCATGACAAGGGAAGAAGCCAAAAAAACGCTTGTCAGCGAAATGGAACAGGAAGCCAGACAGGATGCGGCGGTTCTTGCTCAGAGAATTGAGCAGGAAACGCGGGAAAACGCGGATAAAAAATCGAAAGAAATTTTATCAGTCGCCATTCAAAGAATCGCTGCGGATCATACCGCCGATATAACCACTTCGACCGTACAAATTCCAAATGACGAAATAAAAGGAAGAATAATCGGCAGGGAAGGAAGAAATATCAGGGCTTTTGAGCAGGCAACCGGAGTCGACCTTATCGTAGACGATACGCCCGAAGCGATAACCGTTTCGGCTTTTGACGGCGTCAGAAGAGAGATAGCTAAAATCGCTCTCGAAAGGCTTATTGCCGACGGCAGAATTCATCCGGCGAGAATAGAAGAAGTTGTCTCAAAAGTGCAGAAAGAAATGGACGAAAAAATCAAAGAAGTCGGAGATCAGGCGGCAATTGACGCCGGAGTTCCCGGTCTGCATTTTGAAATTATAAAACTTTTGGGAAAACTGAAATACAGAACGTCTTACGGACAAAACCAGCTTCAGCACACTCTGGAAGTTACGTGGCTTGCCGGAGCGCTTGCCGGCGAGCTGGGTCTCGACATAATGTTTTGCAAAAAAGCGGCTCTTTTGCACGATATAGGTAAAGCCGTCGATCATGAAGTCGAGGGAACTCACCATCAGATTTCAGCGGATATAGCAAAAAAATACGGCGAATCTCCTAAAATGGTAAACGCCATTATTTCACATCACGAAGGATATGAAGCTCCGGGAAGCGCGGAAGCTTTTGTCATTGCCGCGGCGGACGCTATTTCTGCCGCAAGGCCGGGCGCAAGAAGGGAATCCGTAGAACATTATCTCAAAAGGCTTGAAAAACTTGAAAAAGTCGCAAAAGGTTTTAGAGGCGTTTCTATGGCTTACGCCATACAGGCGGGAAGGGAAGTCAGAATTCTTGTGGAGCCTGAAGACGTTGACGACAAGCAGTCGCAGGTTTTGGCGCGCGACATAGCCAAAAAAGTCGAGCAGGAACTCGAATATCCGGGACAGATCAAAATAACGGTTATAAGAGAAACCAGAGCGCAAGATATAGCTAAATGAAATTAATTTTTATTTCGGATATAGTCGGGCAGCTTGGAAGAAACATAGTAAAAAACAAACTTCCGGATTTAATTGCGGAAAATAAGCCCGATATCGTGATTGCAAATGCCGAGAATGCCGCCGGAGGCAAAGGGCTTACTCCGCAGACGGCAAAAGAGCTTTTTGAATGCGGTATAAACGTGATAACTCTGGGCAATCACGCTTTTGACAGACATGAAGTTTTTGACATTCTCGGAGATTGCAGGGTGCTAAGACCGGCGAATTATCCGCAGTCCGTTGCAGGGAAAGGTTACGGCGTTTTTGTTTTGCCTGACGGTAAAAAAATTGCCGTTATAAACCTTATAGGAAGGGTGCATATGCCTATTACGGATTGTCCTTTTGCGGCGGCAGACAGAATAATAGAAAAAGTTTTAAAAGAAACAAAAAATATTTTCGTTGATTTTCACGCCGAAGCGACTTCCGAAAAAAATGCTATGGGCTTATACCTTGACGGAAGGGTTTCCGCGATTGTAGGCACTCATACGCATATACCTACCGCAGACGAAAGAGTTCTTCCCAAGGGAACGGCGTACATAACTGACGCCGGAATGACAGGCCCTTCAGAAGGCGTCATAGGAACCGACGCCAAGCTTGTCATTCAAAAATTCGTAACGGGCATTCATAAACATTTTGTGCTTGCCAAAGGTAAAAGCTCGTTTCAGGGATGTATTATCGAAACAGGAAACGACGGTAAAGCTTTATCGATAAAAAGGTTTTCCGGACATGAATGATTTTTTGCAAAATGAAGAGTTTGCCGTTTATACGGTAACTCAGATTAACAATGAAATAAAAGATATGCTTGAAGGCGTCTATCCGAGCATTTGGATAAGCGGAGAAATTTCCGATTTTAAACTTTATTCTTCCGGGCATATGTACTTTAACTTAAAGGACGAAAATTCGCTGATAAATGCGGTCATGTTTCAATCGTCGAATATAGGATTAAATTTTTTGCCGGAAGACGGAATGCGGGTTTTAGTTTACGGGCGCATAAGCGCTTACCCTAAGCGCGGCAATTACCAGATAATAATAAGCAATATGCAAAAACAGGGCAAAGGGATATTGTCCGCCGAGTTTGAACGCCTCAAGAAAAAACTGCTGGACGAAGGGCTTTTTGAGGAATCCGCAAAAAAGCCTATACCGGAAATGATAAGCAAAATAGGCATAGTAACGTCAAAAGACGGGGCTGCGCTGCACGATATTCTCGAAGTGTTAGACAATCTCGAAGCAGACGTACAGACGTTGATTTATCCTGTGCGTGTGCAGGGAAAAGAAGCCGAAACCGAAATTCCCGAAGCCATAAAATATTTGAACAGCAATCATAAAGATCTTGACGTTTTGCTTGTTGGAAGAGGCGGCGGCAGCGCCGAAGATTTATGGGCGTTTAACGCCGAATCCGTAGCCAGAGCGATTTTTGAATCGGAAATACCGGTAATTTCATGCGTCGGCCACGAAATTGATTTTACTATTGCTGATTTTGCCGCAGATTTAAGAGCGCCGACTCCTTCGGCGGCTGCGGAAATGGCCGTCAGAAATACAAACAAATTAAAAAGCCGTTTTAACGATTTAAAAGAGATTCTTTTTGACAATATGAATTTTATCCTTGAGAATTCGCAAGCAAAGCTAAACGCGCTTTCTTCGGCAAGAGCGTTTACGAAACCTCATCTCATTTATGAGGACAAAATAGCTTATGTCGACGCTATAGGCGAAAGAATGAAACAGTCTATTAACGGAAATTTAAAAGTCAAAACCGATAAAATCGAAAATATTATGCGCAATCTTGATTTGGTCTCGCCGCTTTCGGTTCTTAAAAGAGGATACGCGGTTTGCAAAAACGCCGAAGGCATGATAATTAAAGACTCGTCAGCCGTTAAAAAAGACGAAAACATTTTATTGAAACTTGCAAAAGGAAGTTTAAAAGCCGTCGTTACCGGAGCGGATACAAATGATTAAAAAAAACAGTACGGATACTAAAATTAAAAAGAACGAAAAAAGTTTTGAACAGTCTCTCAAAAGGCTTGAAGAAATAGTAAATGACATGGAAAATGCCGATCCGGATTTGGATAAGGCTTTGGAATTATTTACCGAAGGCGTCGAACTTGCGCGCTTTTGTTCTTCAAAATTAAACGAAGCAAAAAGCCGCGTCGAGATTTTGATAAAAGAAAACGGCGTTATGAAAAAAGAAAAATTTAACGACGAAGGAGAAACGGATTAAATTGAAAAACAATCTTGATTTAAAAAAGTATCTTTCGAAAAAAGCAGCAGCCGTAAATTCCGCTTTAAAGAAATATCTTCCGCAAGACAGTTCCGTAATATCAAAAGCCATGCGCTACAGCATTCTTGCCGGCGGAAAAAGGCTTCGTCCGGTTTTTGTTTTGCTTGCGTCGGAAATGTTCGGGATAAAAAATGACAATGTTATGCCGGCGGCTTGCGCCGTAGAATATCTGCACACGTATTCATTGATACACGACGATCTTCCTTCTATGGATAATGACGATTTAAGAAGAGGCAAACCGACAAGTCACAAAAAATTCGGCGAAGCCGCGGCAATTTTGTGCGGCGACGCTCTTTTGACCGAATCTTTCAATCTGATAACAAAATCGAAATCTTCGGATAAAAATATAAAAGAAGCAATAAGCATTTTGTCGGATTTGGGCGGATACAGGGGAATGATTGCAGGACAGTCCGAAGATACTCTGGAAGCCGGAAAATGGAACGATAAGAGCGAAAATTTTTTGAAAAAAAAGTTACATTTTATACATCTGCAAAAAACCTCGGCATTGATTGTAGCAAGCTTTAAAATCGGAGCGGTTTTGGCGGGGGCGGATAAAAAAAGTGTTAAAGCTCTTGAAGAGTATGCAAAAAACATAGGTTTGGCTTTTCAGATTGCCGACGATATTCTTGACGTATACGCCGACAAAAAGCTTTTAGGCAAAAAAGGCAGCGACAAAGATAACGGCAAACTTACATACCTTGCTCTTTACGGAAAAGAAAAAGCCGAAAAAGACGCTTACTCTTATGTGCAGAAAGCTAAAAATGCCGTAAAAATTTTCGGTAAAAAATCCGAAATATTGAATATGATTGCAGATTACACTGTTTCAAGGAATTATTAGTGAAAATATTTGATAAAGTAAACAATCCCCAGGATTTAAAAAAATTAAAAAAAGAAGAACTTCCGAAACTGGCGGAAGAAATAAGACAAGAAATAATAAACACGGTTTCCAAAAACGGCGGCCATCTGGCGCCAAGTCTCGGCGCGGTCGATTTGACCGTTGCAATGCACTACGTTTTTAACAGCCCTAAAGATAAAAGTATCTGGGACGTAGGTCATCAGGCCTATTCGCACAAACTTCTGACTGAAAGAAAAAATAAATTTAAGACGCTTAGAGTCCACAACGGATTAAGCGGTTTCCCCAGAAGAGCCGAATCTGAATATGACTGTTTTGGCGTCGGTCATTCTTCTACTTCAATTTCTGCGGCGTTAGGTTTTGCCGTCGCGCGCGATTTGAAAGACGAAAATTATAAGGTAGTTGCCGTAATCGGCGACGGTTCTATGACGGGCGGGCTTGCTTTTGAAGGGCTGCAAAATGCCGGACATCTTAAAAAAGACATGCTCGTGATTTTAAACGACAATGAAATGTTCATATCGCAAAAAGTGGGGGCAGTAGCGGGCTATTTTGCAAAACTTCTTACGATAGGGATGGTAAAAACGGTCGAAAATAAAGTTATGAAGACGGTCAGCAGGTTTCACAGTTTCGGTTCTCCTTTCGGCAAACTTATCAAAAGAGTAAAAGTAATGCTTTTCCCCGGTATGTTATTTGAAGAAATGGGATTTACTTACATAGGGCCGGTTCAGGGGCATGACGTCAATAATCTTATAACGATACTTTCCAATATCAAAGATATGAAAGGTCCCGTTTTGCTTCACGCAATAACAAAAAAAGGAAAAGGATACAAGCCTGCCGAAGAAGACCCTACGCGTTTTCACGGCGTCGGAAAATTTAATCCTTTGACCGGCGAAACTGCAAAAAGCAAAGGCGCGCCCAGCTATACGGAAATTTTTTCGAATACTTTGGTAAAAATGGCGCAGGCAAACGATAAAATAGTCGCTATTACTGCCGCCATGCCCGAAGGAACGGGCGTTGATAAATTTGCAAAAGAGTTTCCTGACAGATATTTTGACGTAGGAATAGCAGAAGGCCATGCGGTAACGTTCGCCGCTGCTCTTGCCGCCGGCGGAATGCATCCTGTATGCGCAATATATTCGACGTTTATGCAAAGGGCGATAGACAATGTGATCCATGACGTAGCTTTGCAAAAGCTTCCCGTAATTTTTGCTTTAGACAGGGCGGGACTTGTAGGCGAAGACGGAGGAACTCATCACGGAGCTTTTGATTTTTCTTATTTGAAATATATACCAAACCTCATAGTAATGTCGCCCGCTGACGAAAACGAATTGCAGCATATGCTTAAAACCGCTTTTAACTCAAACATGCCATGCGCAATAAGATATCCAAGAGGCGCAGGAACAGGAGTTGCTTTAGACATGGCTCCGTCGGTTTTGCAGATAGGCAAAGCCAAAGTAATGCAGGAAGGCAAAGATATCTGCCTTTTAGGAATAGGCAATCAGGTCGACAATTGCATTAAAGCCTCAGAAATGCTGGGCGAAAAAGGCATAGATGCAGCCGTCGTAAATATGAGATTTTTAAAACCTTTTGACGAAGATATTATAAAAGACATGCTTAATGCAGGAATCAAAAAATTTATTACGGTAGAAGAAAACGCTCTACTAGGCGGGCTGGGGGAAAGCGTAAAAGCTCTTTTATGCGGCTCGGACGCAACTGTGGAATGTATAGGCCTGCCCGATAAGTTCGTAGAACACGGAAACATAAAAATTTTAAAAGAAAAATACGGCCTAACCGCAAAAAACATAGCCGAAACAGCGCTAAACATGAAGTAAGAGCTTCTTCATATTTAGCCGTTAAGAACGGCTTTAGTCAGGGGCATTTTCGTTGCCCCTGAACCCCACGACTTACTTTTTGCAGTCGGTCAAAAAGTAAGCAAAAACCCTTGCCGCTGAAAGCATTCGCAAAAGATTTTTGAAGCAAATTCGGAACTCGCGGCATAAAGACTT
>JAISDI010000116.1 GCA_031264895.1 Endomicrobium sp.
TTATTTGCGCTTATAGTATCGGGAATATTGGGATATTTAACGAAATCCACGACAATGCTGCCATATTGCATATTTCTTGCATTTATTATTATCCGGTATGCCGTAGGAAATAATTTTATTTTCAAAAAAAATATCCGCATATACATACAAATTGCCGCGGCGGTCTTCATACCTCTGGCCATAGGAATTATATGGGTATATTGGACGGATCATGTTAAAACCGTTTCCGGTTTTGAAGCTTTGACTTCAAAAGCTTTACAAACATGGCATTTTGGCTCTATGTTGCAAAAATTTTCACCGGAAAATTGGAATTTTATTTATACAAACATGAAAAGAATGGGGATAAACCCGCTTACTGCGCTTGCCGCTTTGTTGATTTGCATTCCGGCTTTATGGAAAAAACGAAAAGAGTTTCTGCTTGCATGCATTCCCGTTTTATGCTCTATTGCCACAATATTCGTTTTGTTTAATTTGTATTATATTCACGATTACTACTATTGTGCAATTTTGCCGCTTTTATGCATGACCGGAGCATATGCTGCGTATAACTTATTTTCATTTTACGCAAATTTGATTCTGCCGGACAATATTTTAAAAAATGTCATTACTATGGCTGCAGTTATTGCAACATTATTTATTTTTTGGCATGGCGATCCCTACATTAAAAGAACCGTAAGAGACGCTCAATATTATAAAGAGTACAAGGGTAATTTGCTTGACCTTGCCGAATATATAAAAACCAATACAAAAAAAGACGATTTGATAATGGTATTCGACAATGATTGGAACAGCGAGATTCCTTACAATGCGCAAAGAAAAGCTTTGATGCCGTTAGATTGGCTACATAAAGATTCATATACAGCCGTTGCAAACGATTATGAATTGTTCATAATGAATAAAAGCTCGGAATTGCAAAGTAACCGTCTTGCAATACTGCCGGAAATGATTTTAGAAACAACTATCGGGGATTGGAACGTTTACAGAAAACAAAATGCAAAAAACCTATTATATCGTCAGCGGAGGGTTTGACTCAATACATTGACAAAGGCTGCGGTTCAAAAAAGCGACGGGGTCATTATTTTGATTAATTCAGACGAGTGGTTTATACGCAAAAAAGGCATTTCCGTCAGAAATAAATAGCTTAGAAACAAAGAAAATGTTGCTTTAAGTGAGTTTAGAAAGAGATATAAGAGAGCGGATGCAGGAATAATGTCGGAAAAATTGGATTTATTGAAAGAAAAAAAGTTTAAGTTTATAGTGGAATTACAGTTAGTTAAAACACTTTACTTTTTTTGTAAATTACATCAAATTTTATATATAATTATACCAATTATGAAATATTCATTAATAAACAGAATAAAATCATCCACACTCCGTATAAAGCATGAGCAATTGAGATATAGAGCAAAAATATCCTTGTTTATTCTCTCAATTATAGGATTTTTGGCTTGCTTGTTGCTAATTTCATTTTTGTATTACATGCCGTCTGAAATCATATTTTTTGTAGAAAATCATATATTGCATAAAATAATAAACAATCCCGAAAAAGTAATAGGTAACTTACAGAATTTTGCCGCTATAGCCTTTTTTTTCTGTATATATATTGTCACAGTTTCAAAAAGCTTTTCGCTTATCGATTTTATCTCAGATTACTTATTAAAAAAATACCGCGTTTATAAGTTTGTTTTTCTTGTATTTGCTTTTTTCAGCCTTATGTATTGTTTGAATATAAACGTAAGCTCTACGGGCTTAGACCCGTCTTGGAGTTGGGCGATTAACGATATTGCCTATAATAATAATTTTATTTACGGACGCGATGTGTTTTTTACTTATGGGCCGCTCGGCTATTTATTTTTGGGAGAACATTATTTAATCAATATATTACAAAAGGTTATTTTTAACATATTCAGCGTCATTTTCCTATTTTTAAGCCTTTATTTTCTAATAAAACGGGCTGTGAAAGAAAAAACTATAACGCGAAACGAAATGGTCTTAACATCCGTGCTTATTTTGCCTTTTTTAGGCGTTTTAAGCTTTGAATGGCTTTGGAACATAAATTTATTTTTAGTTTTTCTCTCGATTTGGCATTTTAAAGATAACAATAAAATATTTATTATTTCAGGCATTATGGCCGGAATAGTAAGCGCTTTTTCGCTTTTTCTAAAATTTAATACGGCAGCTTTATCTCTTGGGCTGTCATTTGTTGTCTTTTTGCTTTTTTTAATATTTTGCAGAAAAAAATCCGTTAAGTACATTTCACTGTTCGCTTCTTCTTATATATTGACAACGTTGCTGGGCATACTGGCATTTTTTAAAGAATTCTCATATTTTTTGAAGTGGTTAAAAATATCTCTTGAAATTGCCAGCTCGTATAATACGGCTATGGCGCTTTATATAAGCGTTTATGTTCCGTTTCTTATTGTGGCATTCATATTGGTTATTGTATATATCGCGTTTATGATTAAAGAATTTAAAAATGACAGTCGCGACAATTACATATTATTTCTTATATGTTCCGTATTAGTATTTTTCTCTTTCAAGCACAGTTTTGTCCGTCAAGACGGACACATGTTGATTTTTTACACGACATTTCCAATATTGTCAGCGCTGTTATATATATTTGCAGGCGACAAATTCAGGATAGCTCATAAACAAAGCTTAAAAATATGTGCCGTGATCTGCTGCGCATGTATGATGGTAATAGGAAAGTGGTATGCGCCGTTTTATAACTTTACTAATAATGTTAAAGGACTTTTTGAAATAAAACAAAAAATAAAAAATTTTGAACGCAATAAAACAGTTTCTTTACGAGAAAACGTACTTAACGAAGAATGGAATGCCGAAATCGGAAATTCCTCAATTCAAATTTTACCTTTTGATTTGTCTTATGCGGCGGCAAACAATTGGACTTCATGGCAGCCTAATCCGGTTTTGCAGCTGTACAGCGCTTATTCAAAAACATTAGACCAAACAAGCGCGGACTCTTTCATTAATAAAAAAGCCCCGTCATTTATTCTGCTTGAATACGAAACGATCGACGAACGAAACATGTTTTTTGACACGCCTGCCACATGGAATGCAATCTTATCTAACTACAGCATATGTAAAGATGACGGAGAACGTCTGCTGCTGAAAAAAAATAACAGCCGTAAGCGTATTGAATTTACAAAAATGCAAACCGACGTATATAAATTCGGAGATACTATAAAAATACCTGAAACCAACGGACTTATTTTTGCAAAAATTAAAATAAACACTTCTTTCTTAGGAAAAATTATAACTATGCTTTTCCGCGGATGCCCTTCCGATATTACCGTAAAATACCAAAACGGCGAAAATAAAACTTTCCGCATAATTGACGACACCTTGCAAATGCCTTTTCTTATAAATTATCTCCCTGACGATATTGAGCAGACTGCGGCTTTATTTTACGCTTTGTCGCTTGGCAATGAGGAAGACCTATCTTTTTCCGTCAAAGAATTCACTTTTAAAAATAAATTTAGAGCCGTTTATTGCAAAAATAATATTGAAATTGAATGGTTTAAAGCAAATCTCACAGCCGATACTCAAGAAAGAGAAAATATTTTATAAAAATACATTTTGGAGGATTACAATGTCTGTGTGTGAAAATCAAAGAAATAAAATTACAAATACTTATTATATCGTCAGCGGGGGGTTTGACCCGATACATGAAGGGCATATAAATTTGATAAAGGCTGCGGTTCAAAAAAGCGACGGGGTCATTATTTTGATTAATTCGGACGACTGGCTTATACGCAAGAAAGGCAAAAATTTTATGAACGCTAAGACGCGCAAAATTATATGCGAAAACATAAAAGGAGTGATTGACGTTTTGGAATTTGATGATTCCGACAATTCGGCATGCGACGGAATAATAAAAACCCGCAAAAAATATCCCGACGCGGTTTTATTTTTTGCGAACGGAGGAGATCGCACAAAAGACAATATTCCCGAAATTCCGGTTTGCAAACAGCAAAACGTAATATTGGAAGTCGGCGTTGGCGGAACGGACAAAGCTAGTTCTTCATCGCTGATACGTCACAAGTGGGAAAAGAGAGACTAGAAGACTGAGGACGAATTTTCGGAACGCATTACTATTTCGACGCTATACGCGCATAAATAATTTATTATCGGAGTTAAAATGTCAAACGCTTATAAAAAAGGGGTCTTAGTAAAACGCCAATGGGGTGAGTATAAAGTTATACATACCGACGAAAGATTTACCATAAAAACTTTAACTATTTTACCCGGAAAATGCACGTCGCTTCAAACGCATAAATACCGCCATGAACACTGGATAGTGGTTCAGGGAAAAATCGTAGTTGCTCTTGACAAAAAAACTTATAAACTCGAGGAAAACGATTATATTTACATTAAGAAAGGAAGTAAACACAAACTGTCTAACAAAGGAAAGAAAACGGCAATTTTAACGGAAACCCAGCAGGGAAACGTTTTAGACGAAAATGATATCGTAAGATTTGATTAAAATTTAAACTAAACGCAGTTAAGTTTTGATGTTTTTTATGGCTTTTATTCTTTCTAGTACTGGCGGGTGGGAATATTCTAAGAAAACTTTAAACGGGTGCGGCGAGAGGTTTGACAGGTTGTCTACCGAAAGTTTTTTTAATGCGTCTATCATGGATTGCGGTTTTTTGTAAGTTGTTACTGCATATGCGTCGGCTTCGTACTCGTGTTTTCTTGAAAGGATGCTTGAGATTATGTTCGTGATCATGGATATCGGCGAATACAGGAAACCAAAAAATATTATTCCGGCATATACGGATTGACGTTCCATCCGGAACGCTTCAAAAAGCCATGACGAATTTATAAAAAGCGACAGAATAAAAAACATCAGTCCCAGCGTCGCAAAACCGAATATCATCTGCCTTATTATGTGTCCCAGCTTAAAATGTCCCATTTCGTGAGCTAAAACGCTTGTAAGTTCGTCTGCGGTATGTTTTTGTATGAGCGTGTCGAACAAAACTATTCTGCGAAATCTTCCAAATCCGGCAAAAAAAGCGTTTGATTTTGACGAACGTTTTGAATTGTCCATTTTAAACAGGCCTTTCATCTTAAAATTTTGCTTTTTTGCGTATTCCTCTACCGAAGTTTTCAGTTCTCCGTCTTCAAGAGGAGTAAATTTATTGAAAAGCGGCATTACCGCCACGGGATATATAAAAGTTATCGCAAGTTCAAAAATAATGACCGCCGCAAAAGCGTAAACCCATGCAGCCGAACCGAAATCTCCAAAAAACCATATTATAACGGCAAAAACAACGCCGCCTATAATCGCTCCTATTATCCACGACTTTAATAAATCCGATATAAAAGTTTTTACCGTCATTTTGTTAAAACCGAATTTTTCTTCTATTACGAAAATATTGTACGCCGAAAAAGGAATTTTAAGAATGGAAACCGCCAAAAGCAAAATTCCGGCAAAAATGAGACCTGTAATTATTTCTCCGAAACCAAATAATCTAGCAAATTTATCTACGGCGTTAAAACCGCCTGCGGTTATAAAAATTATCTGGACTATTATAAAAAAAGTCGAACTGTTGACCGAGAACTTTGTTTTTTCTTTAAGGTAACGCTGCGCTTTGTCGTACTTTTCTTTATCGTAATATTTTTCAAACTCTTCGGGTATATCGTTTGATATGTTTTTGACATTAAGATAATCGGCAATCGTTTCGATCACATAAACCGCAATTAAAAAAGATATTATTAATAATGTATATACGTTCATTTTTTCCTCTTAACTTTTATACTTAAAAAATACCGCCGCCAAAGGCGGAATCGTTATGTCAAGACTGTAAGGTCTTCCGTGAGAACTCCAATCTAAAGTTTCTTTAAAACCCATATTTCCCAAACCGCTCCCGAAATATTCGATACCGTCGCTGTTTAATATTTCCTCCCATCTGCCTTTATGGTCTACGCCCACTTTATAGTTGTGGCGCGGCATAGGCGTAAAATTAAAAACGCAAAGTATGGTTTCTTTTGTATACGGGGATTTTCTTACGAAAGACAAAACGCTGTTATCCGAATCATTGGCGTCTATCCACTCAAAACCGTCCCAGCCGTTGTCGCTGTCAAAGAACGGGCAATTTTCTTTATACGCATAATTTAAGTCCCTTACCCATTTTTGCATGCCGGAATGCTGAGAAAATTGCAGTACGTGCCATTCTAGGCTTTCTTCGTGATTCCATTCTCTCACCTGCCCGAATTCCGCGCCCATAAATAAAAGTTTTTTTCCCGGGTGCGCGTACATGTACGCAATAACAAGCCTCAAATTTGCAAATCTCTGCCATTCGTCGCCGGGCATTTTGCCTATGAGCGAACCTTTGCCTTGAGTAATTTCATCATGGGAAAAAGGCAAAACAAAATTTTCACTGAAAGCGTATAAAAAGCTGAAAGTAAGTTTATTGTGATGATATTTTCTGAAAACCGGATCGACTTTCATATAGCTTAACACGTCGTTCATCCAGCCCATATTCCATTTATATCCAAAACCCAAGCCGCCCAGATATGTCGGCTTTGAAACCATAGGCCATGAAGTAGATTCTTCCGCATAAGTCTGAATGCCGTCATAATTTTCGTAAATAACATGATTGAAACGTTTCAAAAATTCAATTGCTTCGATATTTTCTTTGCCGCCGTATTTGTTCGGCAGCCATTGCCCGTCTTTCCTTGAATAGTCGAGGTAAAGCATAGATGCTACTGCATCGACTCTTATACCGTCAATATGATATTTGTCCAGCCAAAACAAAGCGCTGGAAATTAAAAAGTTTTTTACTTCATTTCTGCCGTAATTGAAAATTGCGCTTTTCCAATCCGGATGAAAACCAAGCCTGCTGTCCGCATGTTCATATAAATAAGTTCCGTCAAAAAATGATAAGCCGTGCAGATCCGTCGGGAAATGCGACGGCACCCAATCTAAAATAACGGCTATGCCGGCCTGATGAAGCGTATCTATCAAAAACATGAAATCCTGCGGAGTGCCAAAACGGCTTGTCGGGGCAAAATATCCCAGACTTTGGTATCCCCAAGAAGGCCCGAACGGATGTTCCATAACAGGAAGAAACTCAACATGCGTAAAACCCATTTTTACGCAGTAATTGGCAAGAAGAGGAGCAATTTCTTTGTAAGAAAGCCAGCGGTTATTGTCTTCCGGCTTTCTGCGCCACGAACCCAGATGAATTTCATATATCGATATAGGGGCTTTAATAGAACTTTTTGCTTTTCTGTTAAGCATCCAGTTTGAATCGTTCCATTTATAATCCAGATCCCAAACTTTTGAGCCGGTCTTTTTCGGCGTTTCTGCGTGAAAAGCGTAAGGGTCGGCTTTTTCAATGCAGTAATTGTTAAAATTCGATTGTATGTAATATTTATAAGTGTCGCCCTGCTTCATTTCTGGAATAAAACCTTCCCATATTCCGGAAGCGTCTGTCCTTGCAAATAAGCGGTGAGAATGTTTATCCCAAAAGTTAAAATCTCCTATGACTGACACTTCTTTGGCGTTCGGCGCCCATACGCAAAAATAAACGCCGTTTACTCCGTCTTTGGAAATTATCTTCGAACCCATTTTCTCATATAACCTGAAATGGCTTCCCTCGCGAAATAAGTGGATATCGTCTTTTGTCAGCAAAGAAAAACCTTGAACATGATTATCCATAATTGACCTCTCTTTTCTGATTGAATTTATATTTGGGTCTCTCTAAAAACCCTCTCAGTCGTCGCCATGCAAACAAAGTTTGTCAGGGTTT
>JAISDI010000147.1 GCA_031264895.1 Endomicrobium sp.
AGCTGACCGGAAATCGATTTTAATATTTCATTTTTTACAACATCGGACAGAAGCTGCGGATCAGCCTCGACTGCCGCTCTTGTCTGTTCATCCAGAGCATTGAGCGTTGCGTCCAAAACTTCTTTAGAAGTATATGTTCCTATCACGGTATTAAGGATCTGAAGTTTATTTGCGTTATCAACAAAATTTAAACGGGCAGACGCAATTGCTTTCTGATATGTATTTACCGGTATAAATTTAGAAATACGTATAACGTCTTCATTAAATAACCGTTCTGCAATGGTTGCGTCTTTAGTAACATTAGGAGTAACAACGATATAACTTTGTTTTGAATCCTGCAGAATGCGGGAAATGTCCTTAGTATGAAATCCGCCCGCTATGACGATCTCTATCTCTTTCGCATCGCCTATCATTGAGGAAACGTCATTCATATAACTGTTTTTGTCGATAACAGAAAGCGATTCGGAATTTTTATGACTTTCGCCCTTTAGTATATTATCTGCAAATATATTGTTTCTTTTGAGGTTCAAAGAATAGAATCCGTCAAACAAAGAGTAATATCCGTCAATGCTAGGAAGGCCTGCGATCGAAGTGTATTGCGTCCAGAGAGTTTTAAAACGCGGAAGTTCCCGTTCAAAATATTTATATTCGGGAGAGGTAACTTTATTGTCAAGAAAAGATTCGGTAAGATCAAGAAAATCCGACAGGAAAATCAAATCCCTTTCAATGTCCGTTACGGAATATTTCTCTTTTACTTCTCTCAACAATTCTTTTTCTTCTCTTACCAGATCCAAAGGATTGATATTCTGGTTTAAATTTATAAACCGCAGAAATTTTGCAAGTTCCGTATATTTGCCGCTATATTCGTATTTATCGTAAATCTCGGCAAGCTTAAAATAAAAAATTGCTTCCGTCTCGGGCTTTCCGGAATTACTTATAAGATCTTTATATTCGGCAAAAGATATATTTTTCTTTAAATCTTCAAGAAAAGCCGTTATATCTGTATTGATTTTATTTCTGTTTAATTGGCTTTGCGATTTTATTATGTTGCCAAACGAAATGAGCGAAGGGTAGAAACCGAAATAAATATTTTTAGCTTGGGCTTTTTTCATCATATATAAAAAATATTTCTCAAAAGATATTTCGCCTGTCTGGTACTTCTTTATCATTCTGCTTATTTTTTTATTGTCGTTACCGTAATACTTATTCTCAAGAAAAGAAAGCAATTCTCTTATTTCAGGGAAAGCCGCCTTTATCTCTTCTTTACTGTTATTGATCTTTATAAGCCTGTTAAAGTTTTCAAGATAAGCGTCTTTATCTTCTATGCCTTTAAGAATATTTGTTTTTCCAGACATTACGGAATAGTATTCCGCGCCGGTCAAGATCCCTTCAGCCATAAGAGAATTTATTACGGACGTTTTAACGGCTTCATTTTCAATATTTGCAAGCCATGCGGTATTGACATTGCCTACGGCTCCCTCGACATAGACATTATCTATTTTATATTTTGCTTCAAGAAAAGAAATTATACTCGCGATATTACGCTGGGTTTCTTCATGCGAATGCAGATCCTGTATCTGCACTATCAACTTATCGCTTTTATAATTTACGGCATCCGTAACTCTTCCTATATTGAAAGGAATTATATAATCCGCAGGCGACACAGCAGCTGCAGGTTGCAGCGCTATAGGAGCTTGAGACGGAGCAGCCCACCCGCTTAATGTAAAAACAGAAAGCATAAAACTTGCGGCGGTCAAAACCGCGGTAACTTTTCTGAAATTGACCCTTTTGAAAATTTTAAAAAACATGTTCTCCCCCCTTGATAAAATAATTATGCAAAAAGAAAACGCCCTGTCTTATAACAACAGACAGGGCGTTAGTTTGTCAAATAATTTAAAGATACTTCGCTTCCGTCTTTTTTCCTTACGGACAAAATAAGCATGGCTATCAAAAGGATCATCCAGAATGAAAAATCAAAATGAGCGTCTTGCGCTATTTTTGAAACATAAACGTTTTTTGTAATATCAAAAGGCAATGGAATTGCGGGCAAAAGATTTGTTTTAAAAGTTTTTTGGAGGCCGTTATCGGAAATTACGGCTTTGTCATTTCCTGTATTTTTATTATCGGGTTTTGGCGGAACTTCTTTTTTTGAAGATTGCGCCGGCATATCCAAAAAATCCTGAAATATGACGTTGACCATATCAAAAGCCGCTTTAGAAACCGATGCGTAATAACCTGCAATTCCGCTGTTAAGACAAAGATTTGCAACATCATTTGCCAAAACCGCCTTTGCAAAAGAAGGCAAGAACATAATAAAACAAATAGAAATTGCCAAACCCTTTTTTATATTCATATCAATTTTATACCTAAAAAGTTTTACTCAAGCAAGAGTTTTTTTCAGTATTTACATCTTTTTCACAAACTGGACAACTCTAATAAACACTTTAACCTTACCCTGCAAACAAAGGTCTTTGCAGACGGCATAATATAACGACAACGACAAAATGGATCTCCGATAAAAACCTTCGGGAATTGACAGTCATAACCACCGGCCGAGCCGGTG
This sequence comes from Endomicrobium sp., assembly GCA_031264895.1. Taxonomy (GTDB): domain Bacteria; phylum Elusimicrobiota; class Endomicrobiia; order Endomicrobiales; family Endomicrobiaceae; genus Endomicrobium_B. The sequence goes on from JAISDI010000147.1 coordinate 2,564, forward strand.
GCTTGCACTGCCCCTCCAGGGCAGGCAAAACGCATGAAAGGAAAAGATAATTAATAGAAAGTCGATTTTTTATTCAATTTTTCCGACCTTTTTTCTTATAACACTAACAATTTTTCTACATACATTCCAAAATTACACCCTAATGTAAATCTTTTC
>JAISDI010000151.1 GCA_031264895.1 Endomicrobium sp.
GAACTTCGGGCATGACGACAAAAATGATTTCACTCGTTTGTCATTCCCGAAGGTTTTTATCGGGAATCCATTTTGTCTTTTCGCTTTTTGTCGCCATCACAATATTTAAACTATTTGTCATCAACCCACTGCGTATATTGAACATGAAATTTAGAACCTTGCGCATACGGCAAATCCCCCGTCCGGAGACATTGTCTCCGTCCACCCCCTTTAAAAAGTGGGAATTACGACGAACAGCGAAACGGCAAAATGGATCAACCCACTGCGTATATTGAACATGAAATTTAGAACCTTGCGCATACGGCAAATCCCCCGTCCGGAGACATTGTCTCCGTCTTTAAAAAGTGGGAATTACGGCAAACAGCGAAACGGCAAAGTGGATCCCCGACAAAGACACTCGGGGATGACGACAAAGGAAAAAAGATAGTTTTTAGAAACCTCTAATGGAATTTTGGGTTAAAGGGGGTGGATGCGGAGCGGACGGGGGATTTAGCCAAAGGCTCTGACGGGGTATTGTGCAAAGCGCTGACGGGGCATCAACCCCAAGAATGACGAGCTATAGCAAACAAACTAAATATTGTCCAATTATTTTCATACGTCTGTTATGACAAACGGCGAAACGGCAACATGGTTCACCCCCGTATTAAAATAAGGATAGGTCGCTCACATCTCGCGCCCGCCGCAAGACATGCGCTCCTACTCGTCGCACTGCGGCTGGGGCAGGCTGCTAAGGAATTACAGCATTTAATAACATTCAGGTATGACTACAGTCCCCACACTGTTGTCATTGCGGCCATCCAGAGACAACGTTTAGCTGTTTTGCTATAGTACAAGTCCAATTAGAACGGCAACGGCAAATCCCCCGTCCGCAAAATCGCGGCCACCCCCTTTAAAAAGTGGGAATTAACGACAACGATACAATGGATTTCTACTTTTGTCGGATAACTTGACCGCTTTTTTTCATGCGTTTGTCGTAACAGACATATGAAATGATGGGGCAATGTTTATAGCATTGACAACATACACATCTGTCTGTCCTCTGCAAACAAAGTTTGTCAGGGTCTGTAGTTTTTCCGTTCGCCGTAATTCCCACTTTTCTAAAGGGGGTGTCCGCGATTTTGCGGACGGGGGATTTGCCGTTGCTCTAACATATATGCGCAGTTGGTTGATTTACGACAACGGCATAGCGGCAACGTGAATCGCCGATTAAAACATTCTGGGATGATAAATTTTTGATTCAATGACAATTCAGGGTTTGAGTTTTAAATAGCGGAAGGCTTATCCGGCGGGCAAGATCGGAAATGAAAATGCGGTTATATGGCCGACAGAATAGATTTTTCGGTTTTTATAAGAGGTATTTTTGTATGCTTTCCTACGCTGAGCTTAGGATTGTCGTATAAGACGTATTTTATGAAAGCGTCCGTATTTTCCGCGTCAAAGTCGCTTGCGAATTTTTTAAATTGCGCTATGTTGTCTTGCGCATAGTCTATCATTTCGGGATGAGAGAAAATGTTTGCTCCGTAGTTTTGATTTATCATCCTTCTGTTAACAATATTGTATATGAATCTTCCCCTTGAAATTTCGAGCGCTCCGGTAAGCTCCTGCGGGGTTAGTTTAAGGTTTACGATTTTATTATATTCTTTATAAGACTTCCTTATTATATCGTAGCCGTTATATTTATATGAGAATTCCTTATAAAAAGGCCCGTAAATTCCGCTGAACATATAGTCGAAAGCCAAAACGCGCGCAGCCACAGAAGTCCCTCCGAAATCAAAAACTCCGGCCGCGTTTTTGGTTTCTTCGTCAAAAAATACGTTGTTAAACGCTATGTCAAAGCTTGAAACGGACTGTACGAGACTATTTTGAATTTCGTCTGAAAAATTCTCTTTAAAAATCCTTATTTGCTCCATAATAAAATCAAAGTTTTCAAGGGCGATCAAATCCGCTTCGCTCTTTTGAGGTTTTGCGTCTATGTTTTCTTTCAGTTTGATATATTCTTGTTCCGTTTGTATGACCATATCGTAAATTTCAGGTCTTTTCGGAGCGGTTCCCTGTTCATGATAATCTTTAGAATGGGCGATATTGTCTATAAGGGCATTATACGTTGCAAACTCTTCGTAATGTCTGAAATCGGCTTCTTTAGGGTGAGTGGAGATTCCGGCGGGCAGACTTGTTTCAAGAACGAAATATACTCCGTCTTTTTGAATTAAAACATTGTCTTTGTCTATATTTTTTGCAAGTTTCAGCCGTACAAGCTGCGGAACCTGCAAGCCCTTTTTGTAAATAGTGTTTTGGAAATTGACGATAAAACGCGCATTATATAAGTCTCTTGTAAGCGCTTTAAAAATAAAATCTCCTTTGTCGGTGTAAAGCCTGAAAACTATCGAAAGATTATTTATTCCCGTAGTCATTAGTTTTATAGTATAAATTTTCTCTATATCGTAATTTTTAAGAATGAAATCTCTTGTTTCCAAAGTCATCTCTATTTGCTTTTTTTCGTCAAAAGTTATGCCGCTTTGACGCTCTATGACTTGTCCGGGCAGTATTATTTTGGTTTCGTTTCCGTCTTTATCCAAATAGCCCGTCTGCAGAATTTCTTTTAGAGACTGCGCCAAATTTTCTGGCTGGAAATACTCGTTTTCGGCCAGCGCTCCGATATTAAATTCAAGCCTGTCTAACAATATTTTATGAACGAACATTGAAGATTCTACGGAGTCCGCCGGCTTTACTGCGTTTCTTGAAAGAGCTGAAGAGGAATCTATGACGTTAGGTCGTTTTTTAGAATCGTGTTTTTTGAGAGAGCTGTTTATAACGGTTATTTCAGGATATTTTTGCAGAGCGAATTTAGCTATATCGTCGTCGTTTCCGGCGGAACTTTCCTGCGCTCCCTCAAAAAGCATTTCGTCGCCGCTGTAAACGATGTCTTGCGCGTTAACGCCTCCTTCTATGGCGTACAAAAGCGTCTGGTCTTTTCTGTTGCCGGTTTTTTGTATATTTATCGTAACCATACCGCTGGCTCTTACGCTAAGCCCTGCGCCGGCAAGTTTTTTCTGATAAAAACTTGCTATCCTTGTATTTATATCAGTATGTCTTAACGGAGACAAATGCACGGAAGTTTCATTGTCTGCGTTAAATTTTTTATATGTCCCTTGAAGAATTTGTCTTTTAATTTCTTGGTTTAACACGACTCTTTTGTTTCCCGCGTCCAAAGGGTTTTCCGAGAAGCTAAGCCTGCAATATTCCAGCATAGAAACGATTTTAAGCAGATCCATATAAGCGGTTTCGTCTTTTTGCAAAGAAGAGTTAATGAATTTTGCCTCTAAAGCGTCGAGAACATTGTCCACATCCTTTGGCGCAAAAGTTTGCCATTTACCGATCAAAGCGTCAAGATTTGCGGTTTGCGTCTGCCGCAAAATGATCCCAAATAAATCGTCGTTATAAGCCATAGCTTTAAGCGCGGCTTGGGCGGTTTGGTAATAATTGTCTATACCGTCGGCAGCTTTTACAAAAACGGCGTATAATCCGTCGAAGTCATAGTCCAGGTTTTTAACGGTCTGCCTTACGTAGTCGCGCAACGGCGATATAGAAAGATCCAGTTTTTCTTTATACGCGGCGTCTTCCTTAAAATCTTTTATCCTTTCGTCCCATACCCAGCGTCTTGCTCCCGTCTCTGTGTAAAAAACCATCTTTTCTTTTAAAATTTCCGATACCTTTGAAAATCTTACGTCCAGGCTTTGTTTTCTGTTTCCGGTGATAACCGACGGCACACCCGTTCCGTAGAGAGCCAATTCGCTGAATATTTCTTTTGTTTCGTCTGAAAACTCTTCGGTGAAACGGGCTAAATTGCCGTCCATATCGGCAAAAACTCTTAACCTTAACAATTTCTCCATTTTACTCACAAAATCTTCATTCGCATGAAATTTGCCTTCCGGATTTATATTGAAGTTTAAAGTCTTGCCGTTTTCGCTTTCAAAAAATACGCCGTAATTCGTTCTTGCAAAGACGCGCATCTTGTGTTTTATAACGTAAACCATCGACGCTCTGTTTACAGGGTTGTCCCATGCGTCTATGGAAATGAGAAAATCTTTTAAATCGCGTAAAGCTCTTTCGTTTGCATTTATATCGTTAAAATCAAGGACTTTTTGAAAATAAGCGATTGAGCCGCCTATATTTGCGTACGCTTGGCGGCGTTCTTCGGCTTCAAAATATTTTCTGCCGTTTTCAATATTTTTATGGCGGGCGCGTCCGGTAAGAAGCGGTTCGTCGTCGTTAGGTATGAGATAATTTAAATCTTTTTTCGTTTTAGCGATATTATTTAAAAGCTGCTCCGCGCTGCCTCTGGAGTTCGCCATTTTTTCCATATTGCTTACGACGTTAAACTCAACGCCAACGGGGCCGCTTGTTTTTGCCCAGGCGATTTCAGAAACGTCGCGTTCGACTTTTGCGTAATCGGTCAAATTAGTGTCGTAATTTTTTCCGTCGGTAGAAAATTCAATAAAAACTCTACCTTCGTCGCCGAGCGCTTCTTGAAGCAGAGATTCGTCGTTATGCGAAACTTTATATACTCTTAAAAGTCCGCCCTCTTCAAAAGATTTTCTGTCGTAATAAGAGCCGCTTACGGCAAAAACGGAATTTTGCGCAAACGACTCTTTTATTTTGATTATTTCTTCAGCCGCTTCTTTTTGCTTTGTACGGGACAATTGCGATATGTCGAATTTTATTCCGTCTAATGAATTTTTTCCTATTTGCATTTGCGAAATTTGTTTTTTGACGTTCTCAAAATCGTTTTCGTTTTTTATTTTCCATTCCGCCATAATTTTTATGCCGTTTTCGCGAGCCTGCTTTATAATGGTTCTCATAATAACGGCGTCGGAAACGCTTTGAGCGTCCAATTCAAGGACGGCCGTATCGAAACCGTAACTTTTTATTTTTTGAAAAATTTGCGGCTTTGTAAAATCGCTTATATCGTATTGCCCAAAGCGAAATGTCGTAAAAAATTCCGGTTCGCGCGGAAGATTTTTGTCCGCGGGCAAATAATAGTATTTAAAAATGGCTTTCGCAATTTTTTCAA
>JAISDI010000224.1 GCA_031264895.1 Endomicrobium sp.
AACATGAAATTTAGAACCGCGCATACGGCAAATCCCCCGTCCGGAGACATTGTCTCCGTCCACCCCCTTTAAAAAGTGGGAATTACGGCGAACAGCGAAACGGCAAAATGGATCCCCGACAAAAACACTCGGGGATGACGACAAAGAAAAAAATGGTTTTTAGAAATCTCTAATGGAATATTTGGGATAAACCCTAAAAATTGATGTGTATGATAGAGCATACATTAAAAAAACACATCTCATAATGCTGCATCATTAGCAAAGCGACATCATGCGCAACACGCATATCATGCCGTTGTCTTTCTAAGTACCCTAAAAGCCGCCGGTTTGTACGAAATTTATTACTATCGGGCCGAAGATAACTATGAAGATTGTCGGGAATATGAAAAGTACTAAGGGGATAAGCATTTTTATCGGGGCTTCCTGCGCTTTTTTTTCAGCGGCGGAGGCTCTTTCCATTCTCATTTGTTCGGCAAGCCTTTTTAGAGTGTCGGACATGCCGACGCCCGCGTCTAAAGCCATAATGATCGTTCTGATAAAAAACCCCAGCTGCTCGACGCCGCTTTTTTGGATCATTTCGTTTAATGCGGCTTTTTTATCGTACCCGAGAGAAATTTTTGCCAGAGCGTCTTTAAAATCGTCGGACAGCGGGCCTTTTAAAATTGCCGTAACTTTATCTGCCGCGCTGAAAAAATCTGAGCCGGCTTCCATCATGACAGACAACAAATCCGCAGTGTCGGGAAGCTGTCTGAAGACGTTTTCTTTTCTTTTTTTTACCGCTTCTTTCACTTTTATTATCGGCAGTAAAAAAAATAAAGCCGCTGCAAAAATAAGAACCATAATATCCAAACTTACAAAACATGCGCAAAACAGCGCACCGCCGGACATCGAAAATAAACATAATGAAAAATACTGGTATGAATTGAACTTTCCATAATCGCCGCCAAGCGACGTTAGATCTGATTGGAGTTTTGACATATAATTTTGAAATTTTTTATATTTGATTTTTGAAAATAAAAAGCCTGTTGCGTCAGCCCAGCGCAAAATTACGGGCATTATAAAACTTTTGCTTTTTTTCTTCTCGACGGCATTATGAACTTTCCCCTCAGTCTCCATAGCGCTTACGCCCGAAAGAAAAGCGTTGGAGGCAAAAAATACGGCGATCAGCAGTGAAATGCAAAACAATAATAAAAACATCAGAATTCTATCTCCGTTAATTTTCTTATCACAAAAGAGCCTATTAAAATCATTATCACCACTATTAGCAAAAGCATATTTCCAGCAAGAGTGGTAAACAGCGATCTCATCATGTCCGGTTCTATAACGTACATCATTAAAATGACGACAAAAGGTATTACGCTTACCACATTTCCGGACATTCTGCCCTGCGCTGTTAAAGCTTCGACTTTTGACTGAATTGCAATTCTTTGAGAAGTCGCAGAAATTATTCTGTCAAAAATGCCGGCAAGACTTGCGCCGGAATCTTTTGATATGCGTATGGTATCTATCATAAGTTTGAACTCTTTGCTTGGAGCATTTTCCGATTCGTCAGTCAGCGTTTTATCAAAGCTTACTCCCAAAGAAAGGTTTTCGGACATTTTAATAAATTCGATCTTAATAGGTTCTTTCAGCTCTTGCGCGGCTGTACTTACGGATTGGGTCAAAGATTGTCCGGACTGAACGGCGTTTTTAATAATAGTGAGCGCCTCTATAACTTGTTTATCTATAAGAGCGGCTTTTTCTTTGGCTTTTTTGTTTTGGACATACCAGTCAAAATACACATATAACACACAGGCAATTAATGCAAAAACGATATTTTGTAAAACTATCGCCGTTATAAGAAAAATGACCACAGCGATAAAAATTCTTTTTTTGAAAGCCGTCATTTCTTTAAATTTCAAATTAAAATTTTTCTTTTTCTTTTTTTTGCCGTTTTTGATCTCCGATATAATTAAAAATAATATCGAAAACACCGCGATAAATATTGTAATTAAGGATAATATTTTGATCATTTGAAAATTCCCATATCGATATTTATTCCGCTTTTCGAAGCGTTTATTATAAAATCCGGAATACAGCCGGAAGGTTTAAACTCTCCCTGCTGTTTTCCCTCAGAAATACCTTTTAGTTCGAACTGAAATACGTTTTTTATCTCGAAAATTCTTGTATCGTCGGTTTTATTTATGACGGATATTGAAGATATTTTTCTCGAACCGTCAAAATAGCGCGTAAGCTGGACTATGACGTTAACTGCGGAAGCTATCTGGGAAACTATAGAACGTTCCGGCAGATCAGCGCCGGACATCAACACCATTGTAACAAGCCTTGAAACCGCGTCCTGCGCAGAATTTGCGTGAACTGTCGACATGCTCCCCTCGTGTCCGGTGTTCATCGCCTGAAGCATGTCAAGCGACTCTCCGGCGCGGCATTCGCCTACTATAATTCTGTCCGGACGCATTCTTAAAGCGTTGACCACAAGCCTTCTTATGCTCACTTCGCCGGAACCTTCAGTTGATTTTGGACGGCTTTCAAGCCTTACCACATGTTTTTGCTGAAGCTGTAATTCTGCCGAATCTTCTATTGTTACAAGCCTTTCTTTTGACGGAATAAAAGATGACACGGCATTTAAAAGCGTCGTTTTACCGGTACCGGTTCCGCCGGATATGATTATATTTTTTTTGAGTAAAACCGCCGTTTTTAAAAACTCTGTCATCTCTTTGCTTATACTGCCGGATTCTACTAAAGCGTCGGTCGAAAGTTTATTTTTCAAAAATTTTCTTATAGTAAGAGCCGGGCCGTTTAAAGAAACCGGACGGATAACGGCGTTTACGCGCGAACCGTCTTTAAGCCTTGCGTCGACGATCGGGGAAGCTTCGTCAATGTGTCTTCCTATCTGCGAAACTATTCTATCTATGACGGTTCTAAGTCTTTTTTCGTCGGGGAAAGCAATTCCTGTTTCCGTAAGTTTTCCGGCTTTTTCTATATAAATACTGTCCGGGCCGTTGACCATAATTTCCGTGATCGCCGGATCTTTTAAAAAATCTTCCAAAACTCCAAGCCCCGCAACGTCGTCGCAAAGTTCTTTAAAAATCCTTTGGGAAACGCTGTCCGGAAGTTTCAGGTCAAGCTTTTTTAATATTGCGTCTATTTTATTTCTTGCGGTTTTTTTGAGCTGCTCGGTATCCGTTTCGTCGGCATATTCTTTCATCTGCTCCACAAGCTCGCCGTGGATTTTATTTCTCAGTTCCTTATAAACTTCTTCATTGCAAAAATAATTTTTACCGCTGTCTTCCATACCGGTATTATCGTTTGAACCGTTTCTCTTTATAATCTCGTTCAGAGCCAAAACAAAACCGTCGGAAGCGTCTCTATAAGAATATTTCGGAGAAAGCATTCTGTTTTGAGTTTCAAAACTGAAATCCGCACAAAGACAGTTTTTAAACATTTGCGACGAATTAAGTATTTTTTCACTGTGAAATTCGTACCCTATATCAAGTTTGAGAGGAAATATTTTAGACGACGCGCCGCATTTTTCAGATAAAAATTCTGCATACAGCATCACACTTTTGGCCGATACGGGATCCGAAGTAAAAGGCAGCAGTATTGTCTGAGATTTTTTTATGATTTCCGCGACAATGCCGTTAAAATCTTCCGGAAGAATCAAAAAAACGTATTTATAACAATTTTCAACGGCGTCAATCAAATATAAAATACTTTCAAGATTAATATCGCCGATTCTTTTGCTTTTAAGCCCCAGAACTAAATTCATATTATTGGGCGATAAAAGTCCTTTTATCATCTTGGGATTTATGCCGGCCAAAACGGAAAGAATATCTTCGACATATTTCATACCGTTTTTGTAGACAGACCAAAAAGCTTCGGTGCCGGGAACGGAAAAATCCAAAACGATATTTTCGTCCCCGTTATTTTTGCATACCGAAGACAATCCGTTTGCTATCAATGCTCTGTGAAGAGAACTGCACGTGGGTGAAATTAAAAACATTTTTACCTATTTTTGCGAGTTTGCGTACCTGTTTATTATTTCTAACGCTTCTTTTTGGCTTTGGTTGACGGCTTTCATTATTTCTTTATCGTTTCCGAAAGCTGACTTTTGCTGCGGAACGGTTCTTGAAATGTCTTTTATGACGTCGGAAATTTTCAGAGGTTTAATATTGTAAATCTCGTTGTCTCCTTCGGGACGTATGATATATTTTAGGCTTCCGTTATCGGCGGCAAGCATTATTGTCTGCGCTTCTTCGACAGTTACGGCAAGAGTAATGACAGAACCGCGCCTGCCGTTATCGTCATTTTTATTGACCGAACCGATATAATTGTTTCCGACTGCTAAAACCAAAATATTCTGGGCTATCATAAATATGGATTCCTGCATTTTATTGTTCGTATCGGCATATTCAATGATACTCAAAATATCTATTCTGCTTCCCGGAGTTATAACATTTGAACTGTCAGCGTCAAAATTGACCGCCAAAGCTTTATACCCTTCGGGAATAATATTGACTATCCCCGTCTCAGCATTAGTTTTTGAAACTTTAGTGGACATTATCTGCTCGCCGGCTTCAACGGCGTTTAAAGAAATATAGACGGCAGTTCCTTCTTTTGTAAATAAATTATTTATTGCGGCAAATGCTTTAGGCTGAACATATTCTTTCGGAACTTTCTTTTCAGCCAGCATTTCTTTTGTAATGACAGCACCTTGCGTTATCCTCCGGTTTGCGACAACAACAGACACGGGTTCCGCCATAGTTCTATACGTGCTTTCAAGGTTAGAAAAATACGTATAAGCAAAGAAAACTGCCAGAATAGAAAAGATAATTGCAATCAGCGCTGTTTTTTTCATGATTAAATGTCCTATTATTTATCAATTCGTCTCGACATCAGCATTTACTATTTCAGTTGTAGCTTTTACAAATTGGTCTTTTACTTTACCACCCATAGTTTTATAAACGCCAAAAATAATCCCTACAACTACTGCAATTATAAGTATGTACTCAACCATCCCCTGCCCTCTTCTGTTTCTGAGAAATCTGAACATTTCAACCTCCTATTTAAATTGTCTTGCATTATGCAAGTTTTTTATGTCCTTCTCCTGTTTCTTCCAACGCTTCCCGAGTCTGACAGAACTTCAAGCCGCGTTTTGATATATATTTCTTCCCTGTAAAATTTCAAAATCGGCGGCACTTTATATTTATATTTTATTTCAACATAAGACATAGTAGGCTCTATCGGGTTTGAATTTTTAATCATATCGTAAATGTTTGCCGGATTAAATGCGCCTATATTGTCAAGGGACAGCGAAAAATCAATCGGCCTGTTCAAATCGTTTATCTCAACCTTTACGTCTAAATGATCTCTGGATAAAATTCTTCCTATATTATTTCCATGACAAAGATAATTGACTATATCTCTTTTGATTTCTTCTTTACTGTAAGGCGTATATGCAATTAAATCCGTACCATATCTTGCCGCGCTGACGATCTGCTGCCAAGTAAGCATTATCCGCCCAAACCAAATAATCGTAAAAAGAAAAAAAATTATCAGCGGAGCCGTTAAAGCGGCTTCAACTAAAGCCTGTCCTCTATTTCTTTTACAAAAATCAAAATCAAACATTTTATATACGATTCCAAAACGGTTAGTTTACAGGATTTTACATTATTTTTTTATTATATTCAAATCAGGAAAGAAAAACTTATTGAAATGTTGACGGTAAAAAGCGAAGCAGTATTGAAAAAGGATTCCCCCGCGTTATGAGCTTGCGGGGGAATCCTTTTTTTGTCTGTTTGTTTGTTTTTTGTCAATTTTTTATATATGCGCTTTAATTATGCCAAGCCTTTGTTTTTCAACTTTTCTTCGCTGTAATCTATCATTCTGTTTCTTGGTCTGTTGAAAAGTTTTCTCAAAAAGCGTCTGAACATGTCCATATA
>JAISDI010000232.1 GCA_031264895.1 Endomicrobium sp.
ACAATATCTTCATAATTTCCAAAACCGGAAACTTTTACCGACGCGCTCTGCGGCATCGAAAAAACCGCCTGAACAATTACCGAATTATCGATTTTTATATTATTTCCCATAACTGCATTCTCCGCAGCTATCGCGCCTTCGTTTTGCGCCGTATAAGCAAGCAGATTTTTTCCTGCAATATCGCCTGCCGCATAGATATTTTCAATATTCGTGCGACAGTATTCGTCTGTTTTTATAAAACCTTTTCCGTCTGTTTCTATGGAAACGTCTTTAATATTGAGCGCGCCGTCGGGAACTCTTCCCGCAGCTATCAAAACTTTTTCAAAATTTTTCGCCATGTCCGCGGCATTTTCGCACTGCGTCAATACTTCAATGCCCTGTCTTTGCATATTTTTCTTTATTTCTTGCGAAACTTCAAAATCTTCTGACGGAACAAGCCTGTCGCAATATTCGGCAATCGTTACCTTGCTGCCAAAACCCGTAAATATCGTCGCCATTTCAACGCCTATTGCTCCGCCGCCCGCCACAAGAAGCGTTTCGGGTATTTCTTTAAGATTTAAAGCGTCCGTCGAATCAATTATTTTCACGCCGTCAAATTCCAAACCTTTTATAGAAGAGGCTTTTGTTCCGCATGCAATTATGATTTTATCGGCGCAAATTTCATTTCCGGATACAATTAAAATATTATTTGTTTTAAAAGAAGCCGAGCCTTTAACGGTTTTTATGCCGTAAGACGATAAAATCATTTCCATACCTTTGCGGATATTTGCAATGTTTTTATCTTTTTTTGCGGCTATGTCGGAAAAAGAAAAAGGCTTTAAGTCCGCCTTAAAGCCGTACTCATAAGATTTTTGTATTTTTTGTTTTGTTTTCAATGCCTGCCAGTAGAATTTGATAGGTATACATCCGCAGTTTAAACACGTGCCGCCGGTTTCGGCTTTTTCGATTATTACGGCTTTCGCGCCAAGCTGAGCCGCTCTTACGGCAGCCGCAAACCCGCCGGGGCCGGAACCTATAACCGCAATATCGTATTTTTGTATACCGGTTTCTGACATTATCTAATAGTCCCGTTATCCTCTTAATGCAGCTACTACGAAATTAATTAAGAACAACAAAGCGACGCACGCAAGTATGGGATGTATTTGTTTTATTTTGCCTTTTACGATTTTTATTATGCAGTAAAATATAAAACCGGCCGCTATGCCGTAACTTATGTTAAATGCAAAAGACATAATCGATATGGTTAAAAATGCCGGAACGGCTTCTTCGTAATCTTTCCAGTTAATTTTTGTTATTGAAGACATCATTATAATGCCGACTATTATAAGCGCGGGCGCTGTCGCCTGCTGCGGAACTATGCTAAAAAGCCCCGAAAAAGGAAGGCACAGCAAAAACAAAACCGCTATAACAACGCCTGTCAGACCGGTTCTGCCGCCTATGGATATTCCGGACGCGCTTTCGACATAACTTGTTACGCTGCTTGTGCCGAACAGCCCGCAAACCGCGCTTGCTATGCCGTCGGCAAACAAAGCTTTTTCAAATTTTGTAGAAAAACCTTTTTTATCGGCTAAATTTTTTTCATTTGAATCGTCAAAAATGCCGCTTATTTTTCCCGTGCCTATAAAAGTGCCTATAGCGTCAAAAGTTATCGATAAAAACAAAGCCAAAGACGCCGTAATGGTGAGAATTATTTTATTGAAATCCGAAAAAAGAGAAGGCAGCCCCGAACTGCCGAAGGCTGCAAAAGCCACTTTATTTAACGACGATATCGCCTTCAAATCAAAAAATTTTACTTCTGATATATTTACTATTCCCAAAGGTATGCCTATGACGGTAGTTAAAATAATGCCTATAAAAATCGCGCCTTTGACGCGTTTTACGACAAGAGCCATCATAATTACAATACCTATAAGGCCCAGCACGGCGTGCGGATTATTAAATATCGCAAGCGAAGGCGTGGCCGAACTGTTTGAAATAATGCCGCCGTTTTCAAGGACGCTGTAACTGCCGGAATCAAAAAGAAAAGTCAAAAAAGAAGCGTTTTTTAAGCCTATATAAGCGATAAACATTCCTATTCCGCAGCTTATAGAATCTTTTAAAAAATCAGGTATTGCATAAACTATAGTTTTTCTGAGTTTAGTTACGGTTATGATAACGACTAACAGTCCGCATATAAACACTATAGCCAGCGCTTCCTGCCATGAGAAACCTATCTGTTTACATAAAGTATAAGTAAAAAAAGCGTTCAACCCCATTCCCGGAGCAAGCCCAAAAGGAACGTTTGCATACAAAGCAACCAGCAAAGTTCCGAAAGCAGCCGCAAGAATAGTGGCTACAAATATTCCGTTCCACGGCATTCCCTGATTTATGGAAAGCAGCGCGGGATTGACAAAAATAATATATGCCATAGTAAAAAAAGTTGTAAGCCCTGCAAGAATTTCTGTAGAGACGGATGTATTATTTTATTTGAGCTTAAAAAAATCTTTCATTTTTTTTTCCTTTATACTTCACAACAAATAATTAGTAATTAACGGCAAAAGCAAAGGCAACAACGACCACCCCGTCAGAGACTTTGTCTCTGCCACCCCTCCACAGAGGGGAATTACGACAACGACAAAATGGATTCCCGATAAAAACCTTCGGGATCCATGTTAAAAAACTTGAGAAAA
>JAISDI010000254.1 GCA_031264895.1 Endomicrobium sp.
TGCCGCGAGTTCCGAATTTGCTTCAAAAATCTTTCGCGAATGCTTTCAGCGGCAAGGGTTTTTGCTTACTTTTTGACCGACTGCAAAAAGTAAGTCGTGGGGTTCAGGGGTACCGAAAATACCCCTGACTACAGCCGTTGTTTTTAACGGCAACGCAGCCGTTCTAATTTTCCGCCCGCTAGTACCTAGGACTTTCGTCTTAATATGATGCGGTTGATTTGTTTCACGTCGGCGTCTTGTATTTCTATTTCAAAATTTTCCCATTCGGCTTTTTCTCCGGCTTTTGGTATGCTGCCGAAAATTTCTAAAACCCAGCCGTTTACCGTAGCGTAATCGCCTTCGGGAATATTGAGATTTAGTTTATCGTTAAGATTTGCTATGGATTCCGCCGCTTGTACAAGATATGAACCGTCGTTTAACGCAACTACGGTCTTTTCGTTCATGTCGGACTCGTCGTACTCGTCCCAAACTTCGCCGACTATTTCTTCTATGAGATCTTCTATAGAAGCCACGCCTATAGTCGAGCCGAATTCGTCAACGACAACCGCCATATGATGATGGCCGGTTTTAAATTCTTTTAGCATTTTTCCGACTTTTGCGTTTTCAGGAACATAGTGAACCGTTCTTATTAAATCTTCAATTACTATAATATCCGAACTTCTCCACGCTACCGCAAGATCTTTGCTGTATATTATTCCGACTATATTGTTTAAATTTCCTCTGTACGCGGGTACTCTTGAAAATTCCGTTTCTATAATCCGTTTTATTATATTTTCTTTTCCGTCTTCAAGATTTACCGCAAAAATTTCCGACCTCGGCACCATGACCTGCGATATTCTGCGGCCGGAAAAATCCATTATATTGCTCACAAGTTCTCTTGAATCGTCCGGAAGCGGAGACGTGCTTTCGTTGGAAAGAAGAAAATCTATTTCATCGGCTTTTACCGACTGCGTCGTTTTTTTATCTAATAAAATTTTTAATATTTTGTTGGATATTCCCGATAACAATCCGTTAAACAATCTTAAAGCTTTGCTTATTTTCACGATCGCCGGAAGAACGACAAGTCCCGCTTTTTCGGCATTGTACCTTGCGAAAGTTTTCGGAAAAATATTTCCGAAAATCAAGGCCAGTATTATAGACGCAGCGGGAAAAACAAATTTCAAATATTTGTTGTTCATGCCGTAAATTTCCGATACGTCTGAAGATATGGAAGAAACTACAACGCCCATACCCACAAGAGACAGGTTCATTCCTATCATCATCGTCGTCATTATTTCGTCTGAATGAGTTTCCCAGAAAGTTATGTACGAATAGTTTTTCATCTGTTTTTCTTTTGCTCTTCTCAAATAAGCGCTTGAAAGGCTTGTAACCGCCGTTTCCGAGCCGTTGAAAAAACCAAGCATTGAAAGAAGCAAAATAAATAAGATGATTTTTATAAATATTATTATCATTCTTCAAACTCGTATTCGTCAAGAATTTCACCGACGACTTCTTCTATTATATCCTCAAGAGTTACCATTCCGGCTATATTGTCATTGGCGTCTTTGACAAAAGCTATATGCGTTTTTCCGCTTTGAAACTCTTTTAAAAGACTGTTTATTTTTTTGTTTTCGCTTACAAAATAAGGAGGTTTTACGAGAGAACGGACAAAATGCCCTTTGTTTTCCTGCCATGTCCACAAAATATCTTTTATGTGTATGTAGCCTATTATATTGTCTTTTGATTTTGCATAAACCGGTATGCGGCTTCTTGAAGTTTCAACAGCCATATCCAAAAAAATCTCTTCGTCAAGAGATATATCTACCGAATCTATTTCGTTAAAAGGCGTCATTATTCTTTTTACGGACAAATCGCCGAACTTTAAAGTGCGTTCAAGCATTTTGCTTGTGTCTTTGTCTATGGCGCCGGAATGATCGCCTTCGGAAAGAAGATTTTCGACTTCTTCCCTGCTGAGTTCGTATGAAGAGTTTTCGGAAGTTTTCGGGGAAAGAAACTCGGTAAGTTTTATCATGGGATATAAAAACGGTTTCATTATTTTGTCAAGTTTGTCGAGTACGGGAACGGAAAATACCGTCACTTTTTCCGAGTTTGCCCTTGCATAAAATTTTGGGGAGATTTCCGCGACTATAAGAACCGTAAAAGACGTAATGCCCCACGCCGCAAGTTCCGCCGCATGTCTGTTTATCATAGTAAACGTTCCGGTTATGACATACGTCGACAGAAAGCTTATAAGCATATCCGCGATAACGTTTATCGTAAGTATGACAATTAAAAGATAGTAAGGCGATTTAAGCCAGTCTGTAAGAGCGCCGGAAAGTTTAGGGTTTTGGACTATAAGTTTTTTTACCCTGTATTTTGACAGGCTGGTAATTCCGATTTCCGCCGCAGATATCCACGTTGAAACCGCGAGGAAAAATAATAGGAATATGAAAGCTATGAAAATAAACATTTAAAAATTTTATCCTGTTTTGCAAACATTTTTGTTTTGTTTTCAGGATCGTAATCGGTATATCCGCAAAGATGCAAAGTTCCGTGTATCGCAAGATATGCAAGTTCCCGCAGCCACGTATTTGCGTATCTTTTCGCCTGTTTTTTTGAACGCCCTTCGGAAATATAGACGTCTCCGATAAACATTTCCGGCGATATGAGAAAAGAGATAACGTCGGTTATCCTGCGGACTTTTCTGTATTTTGCGTTCATTTTTTTTATGTCTTCGTCGCTTACCATTATAAAATTAAGTCGGTAATTTTTTATCTTTTCAGACTTCAAAACCGCTTCAACGGCAGATTTCAGCCGCGCTGCGTCTTTACTTGGAAATCCCGTAAAATTAATCTCGTTATTTGTCTTAAATTTCTTTATATTCGATTCTTGCATGATTGATTCCTATAAGCGAAGAAATTATGCTGTCCCCAATTTTTTGCAAATCTCTTAAAGTGATCGGGCATTCCGAAAACTGACCGTCGGTAAATTTATTATTAATAATTTTTTCGACTGTTTCTTTTATTCTCACTGCGGTAGGATCGTCCAGCGCTCTGCAGGCGGCCTCGGAAGAATCGGCAATCATGAGAATAGCCGCTACTTTTGTCTGCGGTTTTGGCCCCGGATATCTGAAATCTTCCATTTTTGTGTCTTTTTTCAATTCCAATGCTTTATGATAAAAAAAGTGTATAGTCGTAGTGCCGTGGTGCTGTTCGATATTATCTATTATGGACTTGTCAAGATTGTGTTTTCTGGCTAAAGCCACGCCGTCTTTTATATGCGATACCAAAATAAGACTGGACATTGTTGGCGTCAACGGATCGTGCGGATTTGCCCCCGCGCCTTGATTTTCTATAAAATATTCCGGCGCTTTTAATTTTCCTATATCGTGATAATACGCGCCAACTCTTGCAAGAAGAGAATCTTCGCCGATCGCGTCTGCGGCCTGTTCGGCTATTGCCGCAGTCATAAGCGAATGATGATACGTACCCGGCGCTTCAAGCATAAGCCTTTTTAAAAGAGGATTGTTGAAATCTGTTAATTCTATAAGTTTAATGCTTGTAGTTCTTGAAAAAATCTTTTCAAAAAACGGCATCATCGTTAAAATCAGTATAATCGCAAGAACGGCGTTTAATATTGAGTAAGGCAAGTTTTTCTGGTAAACCGGCGAGTCATACGCATGTAAGAGAAAAAACATTGTTACAACGATAATATTTACTATCGCCACTTTAAGAAACACGCCGGTAAAATCCGAACGCTTTCTTATTTTTTTTATGCCGCTCACCGCCGCAACGCAGCCGCTAAGCATTATAAAAAACAGTTCAAAACTCATTTCTCCGATAAAAGCCGCAAATAAACTTAATATTATCGCGCATACCATTCCTATTCTTCTTGACAAAAGCATGGATGCCATAACCACAAAAGCCGACGCCGGAAAAGCTACGGCAGTAAGATATCTCGCTAAAATCTGCAAAAGAAAAAGCGCTATTATAAAAAGAAGACATATCAGCACTACCGCGTCATTGTCGCCGAAAATTTCTTTTTCTTTTCCTTTTGTCTGTACAAGAAAAAAATACATTATGCCGGCCAGAAGCAAAAGCACGGCAAAAATCGTTTCGTAACCGCGTCCGAAATGTATGGATAACATAAAGGAAATTATC
>JAISDI010000209.1 GCA_031264895.1 Endomicrobium sp.
AAAAGGTCAAAAAAAGTATAGAAAAAAAGGTAACAAATAGGTGTTTCTTCTAAAATATTGTTTGTCATGCCTGAAATTTGTAATCGGGATCCACTTATCGTTTTGATGTTTGTCGTAGCTGTTAATTCCCCTCTACGGAGGGGTGGCAGGAGACAAAGTCTCCTGACGGGGTGGTCGTCGTTGCTGTTTCGTTGTTAAGTCTCTCTGCGGAACTACACAAAATTTACGGCAAAGACACAACGACAAAAAGACACAAAGACACAAAGACACTCGGGGATGACGACAAAGGAAAAAAGATAGTTTTTAGAAAACTTTAATGAAATTTTTGGGTTAAAAATGGAAAAAGAAAAAACTTATAAAGCTTTGACCAACAATCTTTTGCTTTTCGGATTTCAGCTTGGGGATTTGGCGTTGACCTTAGCCGTAGTAGTTTTAGCTATGGGTTTTAGCAACAGCCCAATAGCCGCGGGCGTTGTACTTTTATTTTGTCTTATCTTTTTTAGAAAAATGCGCGGCAGAACGGCAGGATATTTTAAGGCGTTTTACAATTTTATAATTACGCCCGACAAAATGAGCGTTAAAGACGACGATATAAAATCTTATAAGGAAACTATAAAATGCCGGAAATAAACCCTACTTTGTTTAGAAAAATTTTTGCCGGCTCGCAGCTGCCGCCGGTCTATAATTTATTAAATTTATGGGCGCTTGAAGACGGGGCGTTAATAGGGCTTGATTTGCAGTTTTCAAACGTTTACGAGCTTACCCTGCCGGATCTGACTTTAAAATCCGAAGTGGAGCTCGAAGATTTTTATTCTATTTTAAAAACGGCAGTTCATTCGCTGCCGGACAATGTTACGGTGCAGTTTCTTACAAGACTTGGCGTCGGTGACGACGAAAAAATAAAGGCTTATAACGAAATAACCAAGCCGGATAACGAAATAGCCAAATTCATAATAAAAAGCAAAAACGAGCATTTAAAAAGCGTTTTTATTGAAAGAAAAAAACAGTATTTGGTTATAACTACGCACGATAAAGAAGAAACGCCTGCATCCAAAAAAAGAAAAGCTTCGGTAAAAAAAGCAAAAGACATAGACGAAGCAAAACATATACGGAGAATTTCAAAACTTAAAGAAACTACGGACAACTTTTTATCCGGCGTGGCGGTGTCTGGCATTAGCGCGCGCAAACTTTCAGACGACGAAATTATCAGAATGCTCTACGCTTATTTAAACCCGAGCCGGGCGGAACTTATAGATAAAAGCGCCGTCCGGAGCGACAAAACTTTAAGAAGCCAGCTTGTTTATAATGCCGTTGAAAATAATTTTGACCACGTATACATAGACGGCTATTATTACAGGGCCGTAAATATGCACATAAGGCCTGAAAAAGTTAATTTTTACGATTTGTTTAACGCTTTGGAAAGGTTCAGCCCCGACGTTGATATTTGCATGACTTTAAATGCGCAAACGCAGGAATCTCTTGAAAAGAAACTTCACGCGGAAGGTTCGGTAGCCAAAAATATAAACAATATGAGCCTTTTTAAAAAAAATTACGAAGCGGCAAACAAAGCGGACGCCGCCGACGAGATGATAGAGGAAGTAAAAGCCACAGGGCAAAAACTGTATTATTATACTCTTTGCATAGTTTTAAAAGACATAACTTTAGAAAGGCTTACCACAAGGGTAAATTACGCTTTGCAGGCTTTTATGACTTTCGGCGAGGCCGAAGGCGTAATAGACGATATGAACCATTTGCCGCTGTGGCTTTCAATTCTGCCAAATCATGCGCATTTAAATTTTAGAAAACATATTTACAATACGAATGCCCTGTTGCAAAGTCTGCCGGTTTTCTCGCAATGGAAAGGCTGCGATAAGCCTAGAATCTTATTTCAAACTGAAGACGAGCAGCTTCTTCCCATAGATTTGTTTGACCCGTCTTTGTCGGCAAAACACGGGCTTGTTTTAGGACAAACGGGAAGCGGAAAATCTTTTACGACAAATTTTTTGCTTACGAATTTTTATATCGAGTCCGAAAAGAACCACATTGTTATTATAGACGTAGGAGGTTCATACAGAAAACTTTGCAAATTGTTCGGCGGGCAGTATTTTGAAGTGGAGCTTTCAGAAAAATTTGCGTTTAACCCTTTTCCGTCAAAAGAGTTTGCAGTCGTAAAAAATGATGAAACAGGCTATGAAATAGACGATAACGTTATAGTAAACATTTCAAAACTCGTTCAAAAAATGCTTGATTTGGCAAACCTTTCCGGCAAAGACCAGACGATTTTAGACAGAGCAATAATAAATACTTATAAAAATTCCAAACATCAAATTCCGCTTCTGGGTGATTTGGTCAACGAGCTTTTTAATTACCCGGGCGACGAAGAAGATAAGCGTACGGCAAAAGATTTCGGAAAAAATCTTGAAATATGGACAAGCGGCAGATACGGCAAAATTGTCAACCGCCATACGACGATGTCCGTCAACGATAGAATCGTAGTCTTTGACCTTCAAAAGCTCGGGGAAGATTTTAAGCTGCAATCCATAATTTTCTTTTTGATCTCTTCGGTCATAGAAAATAAACTTAAAGACAAAACGCTTAAAAAAATAATAGTTATAGACGAAGGCTGGAAATTTTTTAACGACGAAATAGGAAGCATGCTTATACAAAACCTCTACAGAACCGCAAGAAAGTTTAACGCGGGCATTCTTTCGATTTCACAAAGCCCGACGGACTTTCTTTCCACAAAAGCCGCAAACGCCATAATATCAAACAGTTATGTTAAGTATATTTTAAGGCTTAAAAGCGGTTTTGAACTGCTCGAACAGTTCGGTCTTAACGCTCAGGAAATAGGCAAAGTTAAAAATTTAAGGATAGAAAAAGGAAAATACAGCGAAGTATTTTTGAAATTTTCAGAATATGCAAGAGTAATACGCATAGAACCAAGCGCTGTCGATTATTGGATATGCACCACAGACCCCGACGACGCAAAAAAAGAAGACGATTTACGCGCAAAATATCCGCAATACACGGAAGCGCAAATTTTGGAAAATCTTTCACAAGGGAGAAAAAAATGAAAAAGTTTATTGTTTTGTCTTTTTCGGCGGTGATGTTGTTTGTTGCTTCAAATGTTTATGCGCAGATAGCGGATCCGGGAGTAGTCCAACAAACAGCAATGATGACACTCTGGGAAAGCGTGCGGAATAGCCAAGCCGGTCAGACTATTTTGCAGCTAAAAAATTCTTATGACCAAATGAAAAAAACTTATGACGATAACAAACAGTATTACGATTATGTTAAAGAATTAAACGAATACAAAGGCGGAATAGGGCATTTGGTAAGAGATAAAATTATGGATGAAGTTAAAAACTCTATTGATTATATTAAAAGATTAGGACAAGAGAGATTAGATGAAATTACGTCTGATATTGAAAGTTTTTCTAAAGTTAGCATATCGTCGTACCCTATGGTCGCCGACAAACTTCAAAAAACCATTGAGAACCGTTTGAAAGACGAGAGCGCCGTTTCGGCTATTGTGTTGAAAGTGACAGAAGAGGTGGGAGAAGCTTTGGACAAACTTACCTCGCTTGCCGACAAAACGGGACCTGAAAGTATGAACGAGTTTAACAGAAGAGCTCAAATAGAAGTCATTAAAACTATGAATAAAGCGGTTGAGGCTTTAAATACGCAAAGAGTTAACGCTTCGGTACAAAGGGTTGCTGAACTTAAAATAGAAGGAACTAAATCCGCAAAAATTATAGAAAGTTTGCTGAACTATAAGCGCGCTAAAGACAAAGACGCAAACTACCGTTCCGAAGAATATTTCGGCGGAGAAGCTCCTGTTTTTATTTTCGGAGCGACTAAAGAAGACGAACAAAAAGCGAAAGATGAGAAAAAAGCAAAAACCGGCGCTCAATAAAAATAAATGCGCTCAAATTAGAAGGCGGTAAAAAATGGATTCGCAAATAGTATTGTTGTCGGAAGGAAGCCATTCTATAGACGTTTTAGCGTCAAGTATTCCGATCGTCGCTAACAATTATGCGGCTTTAATTTTTTCTATATCCATAGTTTTGTTAGGGCTGACGTTCGTTATGGCGGTCATGCAGGAGCAGGCAAACGCTATTGACGGCAAATCTAATTTAAGAGGCGTCGTAAAAAGGCTGCTGTTAATATTTTTTATACTGGTCATTTATAAAATGTTG
>JAISDI010000077.1 GCA_031264895.1 Endomicrobium sp.
AGTGACGAAGCGTAAACAGGCCTGTTATGCGCAGCGGCGCCCAGCGCTCCATCATTTTATTATATTTATTTTCAATATTTATCAATTTAAATCCTATCTCATAAAGCTTTTCATTTGAAAATTGTATCGTTTAAAAATATAGCCTAAAGACAATTCTTTTGCGGAACTTTCACTTATTCTGACACCGGAAGGTTTTATCTCCTCTGTTTCATTTATAAATCTAAATGGCTTTGTAAATGATTTTATGGAATTGGTAAGTTCTTCATAAACCGGATATATGTCCGGTTCATGCAACAAAATATCTTCATAAATAAAATGCTCCGGATCATTTTCACACGTAACAGCATGTCCTTTTGGATATGTCATTCTTATGTAATACATCTCATCTTTGGGCCATTGGCCGTTATATAAATATCTTATTTCTTCAGATATAATATGAAAACTTGACCGACCATTTTTTCCGGTGATATTCATTGAATAAACAAACGTGTGCCGGGGTTGTTTTACTGTATTGGCAAAACCATTATAATACTTTATATAATTCTCCATAATTTGACTTGAATTATGCTCCGGATAGCCATGAACAGGCAGTTTAAAAATTATATTGTATTTACTGCATTCTTTTAAAAATGCTTCAAATTCATTTGGAGTAATAATAAACTTAAAATTCCAAAACCCCGGTTGAATTGTTCCCATAGTTTAAAAACCTCCTTTTTATCATATCCTGTTCAACCACAGGTCGCTGACAATCAGGCTTTTCAAGTAAGGCGGCGAAGCGTAAACAGACCTGTTATGCGCAGCGGCTACGTATACCCTTATTTTATTATACAAGTTCCATTTCCAAAACATTATATACATTCCCCAATTCGTTTTTTATTATTATTCCAAAAAAATCAAATGCGTTCCTTCTTATATTTTCTATTGTTTCAGTTTCCCCGTTTATTAATTCTAATGTTTCTTTATTTTGATATTCGTCCTCAAAATCTATATTATAATTTGCAACTAATATTATTTCAAAAATATTCTTCCCGTCTTTGTCCATAAAAATTGTTTCTCCTGTATATTTTTTATTCAAAAGATTTTCTATCAGCAAGGCATTATAGCCATGATACCTTTCGTCAAATATTGTTATCTTTTCATTTGTTCCGACAGGTAAAACTTTTATTATAAATGCTTCATCGTCATTGTTTACAAGATAATTTTCAATTGTTTCACCGGAAAAATATATTTTAAATTTTTCAATGCCGTTAAAACATAATTTTCCTTTCCAATGACACTCGTCAAACCATTCTTTATCCGGGATATTGATTTTTGAAAAATCCCCATTAACAATACTTTTTAAATGATCAGGACATAAATTCATTGAAAATTTCCTTTTTATTGATTATGTTTCAAACTTTTCATTATTATTATCTTACCATTTCTTCTTTAGGGCGACCACTTTTTTCAATCTTTCTTTCTTTTTTTGTATCTTTTTTTATATAAAATATATTTCAATAAACTTAGGGGGTATGGCGCTACCACGACAAACGCATGAAAACCTATGTTTTTTTGTCATACCGGACAACGGTGTGCGGACTGTAATTGCGTGCTTGACACGGAATCCATGTTACCGTTTTGCCGTTTGTCGTAACAGACGTATGAAAATAATTGGACATATTTAGTTTGTTTGCTATACCTCGTCATTCTTGGGGTTGATACTCCGTCAGAGCCTTTGGCTAAATCCCCCGTCCGCTCCGCGTCCACCCCCTTTAAAAAAAAGGGGGAATTTCTGATTTTTTGGAATCGGGGAATCTTCGGGTCTAAAAAAAGAGGAGTTTCCGATTTTCCACATTGGGAATTCCCGAAGTTTTAGGAAAGAGACAACGTTAAGCTGTTTTGCTATAGCCCTACAAAAAAAAGCTCCGGTTTTTTTGCCGGAGCTTTTTTGTTTGTTGACCTATATTCCCGTTGTTTGCGCTGAGGTTATTTACTCTTTAATTTCTTTTGCCGGTTCGGGCGTTTCTTCATCATCTTCTTCTTTTACTACCGAAGCTACTGCGGCCACTTTATCTTCGTCTTCCAATCTTACCAGTCTGACGCCCTGCGTGTTTCTGCCTATTACTGAAATGCCGTCTACTTTCATGCGGATCGTTATTCCGTTTTGGGTCATTATCATTACTTCCTCGCCGGCATTGGCTTTTTTTATACCGACAATGTCGCCGTTTCTTTCGGTCGCCTGCATGTTGATAACGCCGTGTCCGCCTCTTCTTTGCAGACGGTATTTGCCTACTTCCGTTCTTTTTCCGTAACCGTATTCCGAAACCGAAAGGAAAATGTCTTTCGGGGAAAGAACTTCCATGCCGATCACTTCATCGTCTTTTTCAAGAGCAATGCCTTTTACGCCCATTCCGCTTCTGCCTATGGCGCGCACGTCGCTTTCGTTAAATCTTATCGCTATGCCTTTTTTTGTCGCTATGACGACTTCCGGGTTTTTGTCTATGGCTTTTACTTCAGTTAAAACGTCGCCGTCTTCAAGTTTTATAGCTATTATGCCGCCTTTTCGCGGATTTGCAAATTCCGTAAGGACGATTTTTTTAATAGTGCCGTTTCTCGTGCACATCAACAGGTATTCGTCTTTTATTTCTTTTTCTTTAAGCGACTCGATGGGGATTGCCGCGGTAATTTTTTCTTCCGGAGCAAGCTGTAACAGATTTACTATGGCTTTACCTTTTGAAGTTCTCACGCCTTCTGGAATTTCATAGGCTCTTATCCAGTACAATCTTCCTCTCGACGTAAAAAACAGCAGATACGCATGCGAACTCGTGCTGAAAAGTTCTTCGACAAAATCTTCTTCTTTTGTGTTCATTGCGGTTATGCCGCGTCCGCCTCTGTGCTGTGATTTGTAGGTGTCCAGAGGTATGCGTTTAATGTATCCGGCATGGGACATCGTAATGGCAACCTCTTCTTCCTGAATAAGATCTTCAATATTAAAATCGGCTTCCGCCGCCTGAATCTGCGTTCTTCTTTTGTCCCCGTATTTCTTTTTGACTTCAAGAGTTTCTTCTTTGATTATCGCCAAAACCTTTTTCGGGTCGGCGAGGATCGAACGCAGTTTTTCGATAAGTTTTATAATTTCAAGATATTCGTCGTCAAGTTTCTGTCTTTCAAGGCCCGTTAACTGATGCAGTTTCATGTCGAGAATAGCCTGCGCCTGAATTTTTGTAAATCTGAATTTTGCCATCAGGCTCGAGCGCGCAGCGTCAACGTCCGAAGATTCTTTGATCGTTTTGACTACCGCGTCGAGATTGTCTATGGCGATTTTTAAACCTTCCAAAATATGCGCTCTTGCTTCGGCTTTTTGTAAATCAAACTTTGTGCGTCTTGTGATAACGATTTTTCTGTGCTCGATATGATGTAAAAGCACTTCTTTTATGTTCATCACTTTCGGTCTGTTGTTTACCAAAGCAAGCATTATCACGCCGAAAGAAGACTGCAGCTGCGTATGTTTGTAAAGCTGGTTTAATACAACCTGCGCGTTTGCGTCTCTTTTTATTTCTATTACTATTCTTATGCCGTCGCGGTCGGACTCGTCGCGCAAGTCCGATATTCCGTCGATTTTTTTATCTTTTACAAGTTCGGCTATAGTGGCTATAAGATTTGCTTTATTTACCTGATACGGAATTTCGTTGACGATAATCGTTTCCCTTCCGTTTTTGGCTTCTTCTATTTCCGATTTGGCTCTTATTTTAACGGAGCCTCTGCCGGTTTCCATATAATCTTTTATGCCGCCTTTGCCCAAAATTATCGCTCCGGTAGGAAAGTCCGGGCCTTTGACATATTTCATAATTTCCAAAACCGGAAGTTCTTCATCGTCAATCAAAGCGGTTAACGCATCGCAGATTTCGCCTAAATTGTGCGTAGGAATATTTGTCGCCATGCCTACGGCTATTCCCTGCGAACCGTTGATCAAAAGGCTGGGAAGTTTTGTCGGAAGAATCAGCGGCTCTTTTAACGAACCGTCGTAGTTGGGCATAAAATCTACGGTATTTTTATCTAAATCGGCAAGCATTTCGTCTGCGATCGCGTCCATTCTGGCTTCGGTATAACGCATTGCCGCGGCGCTGTCTCCGTCTATGCTGCCGAAATTTCCCTGTCCGTCGACCAAAGGATAACGCAGCGACCATTCCTGCGCCATTCTTACCATTGACTCGTAAACCGCGCTGTCTCCGTGCGGATGATATTTACCCAACACGTCTCCGACGACTCTTGCGGATTTTTTGTAAGCCGTATTATGTTTTAACCCCATTTCTTTCATCGCGAAAAGTATGCGGCGGTGAACGGGTTTAAGCCCGTCGCGCACGTCGGGCAGCGCTCTTCCCACGATTACGCTCATAGCGTAATCAATATAAGAGTTTTTCATTTCGTCTTCAATATTTCGCGGGGCAATATTTGCCTCGACAACCTCGACGTCTTCCTGTTTTTTGTCTTTGTCTTTTGCCATCTTCTACCTCTTTGCCTTTATTTTTATGTTTGTTTCAGCCTGCCTCAATCTATACAAACCTATCGAAACCGATAGGTTTTATATATGAATGGTACGGTTTTTTATTGCCTTTATTCCCTATTTAGTATCTCTAAAACCCTAAAAAAGTTTGTCATCCACCCACTGACTTTGATTGAACATGCCCGATTACAGATTTCGGGCATGACGACAAAGATGATCCCTACGCTAGTTTGTCAATCCCCGAAATCTGTAATCGGGGATTCATTTTTGCCGTTCGCCGTAATTCCCACTTTTCTAAAGGGGGTGTCCGCGACTTTGCGGACAGGGGATTTGCCGTTGCACTAATACATCTGATTCTATCTCGTAAAATCTGCGTTCGGAGAAATCGTCAATACGCAATACGACCAGCTTAAATTGAAATTAACCAACATTAAAAAGAATATCATTATTTGATTTCCGTTTTATCGTTTTCATGTTTTATTTGTAATCTTCAGGCGTATATTCAAACACCGCTATTTCTTCGCCGGCTTCGTTTTGGTAATTATATATAAAAGTAACTTTTTTTCTTCTGTAAGATTCCAGCGAAGGATCTCTTTTTACGCCAAGCAATAACGTGGGACCCACCAATTTTTTGAAAGATTCCGCATGTATCATATTGATACGAGTATTGATAATAGTACAGTTATATTGGATTTTTCTGCCGGGCAGCGCAGTTATGCTGTCAAGCCTTGTTTTATCGCCAAGCGTTGTCGGTAAATCTTTATTTTCTTCAAGCACCATTTGGGCAAGCTCGTTGTCAACGCTTTTATCGCTTTGCCCACAGGACATTAATCCAATACCAAAAATCGCAAAAACCGCCGCGGCAAACACTCTTTTGTAATTCATTGTTTTTCTCCGTTATTTAGGGTATGTTCACACAAATTACACACATGCGCGTAATTTGTGTGAACACGCCCTAGTTATTTTTATGCCTGCAATTTAGCCTGTATATCTTTTGCGGGTACAAAAATACCGGTTTTTCCTACAATGCGGCTTTCCATTAAACCCAATTCTACAAGTTCTAAAAAGTCCGCCCTTGCCGTAGCATAGCCTATCCCGTGCAGCCCTCTGTGTGTGGCAATTTTGTATTCGCGGTTCGGGTTTTTTATCGCGTTTATCAAAATGTCGCGCTGCCTTAAATTCAGCTGCGGGTATTTGTCCAGTATAAATCTGTTTTTTTTCTGCAGCGATTCTTTTTCATTTATAATGTTTATTACATCTTTGATTGATTTTTCAATGATATTCAGATTAAACAAAATAAAGTACGTCATATCGTTTTCGGAACATTCGGAATATAAAAACGCTTTTTTATACTGCCCTGACATTTTAAGTACTAATTTTGAAACGGATATGTATTCAAAAATCCAGTAACCGTTTTTAAGCATAAACCAATAAAACAGCGCCCGCGCGGTTCTTCCGTTGCCGTCAATAAACGGGTGTATGTAAGGTATCCAAAAATGTAATATAATCGCTTTTACTACGGGGTGAATAAACTCATTTTGAATGCCGTCATGATTTTTATTTGCAAAATCAATAAGTTTTTGTATCTCATCGCGCACTTTGTCTGCCGGATAGGGCATATAAAGCAAATTCCCGTCTAAATCGTACACTCCTATATCGTCGTCTTGTCCGGGAATACGAAACCTTCCTGCTGCGTCTTTTTCTTTTTCCGTAAAAGTATTTTCAGTAAGAACCCTATGCAAATCTAAAAGCATGTTTTGGCTTAAAGGTTCTTTGCAGTAACGCTCTTTTATATAATTCATCGCTCTATAATTATTGTATATCATCCACTCGGACTTATTTTTCGGCATTCTGTTTTCAGCAAGCATTTCTTTAGCTACTCTGCGTGTTGTTGCCGCGCCTTCAATTTGACTGGAAGCGATCGACTCTTCAATTATCGAAGCCATCAAATATTTTGTTTTCTCTCCCTCGTCCCTTATGTCAGAAATAGGAAATGCCATCGCGCCTCTGTCTATAAAATGCAAAACAGGCTGGGTTTTTGGAGTAAGCCAAAAAGAAAACTGAATCCCTTCTTTATCGGTAAAAGGAAGTTTTTTTCTGTTTGTCGCTCCTTCCATATCCCTGATTGCCCAAGCTATTTCGGCATTTATTCCTGCCGGAAACGACTTTTGCTTAAATTCAGTCCAATAATCATAATTGTCAATGAGCTGTTTTATATCTAATGAACTATCCGCAAACAAACGGGCTATCTCATCACCGTACTTACTAAAAATATCCTTAATTTTTGGCGCTTTTTCCGGAACTTTCATGTTTTTATTTTCCATTCATATCTATCGGTTTTATAAAAATTGATAGATTTTACACAAACTATACTACAAATTCACTAAAAAGTAAAGTATCTATCGAAACCTATCGAAATCTATCGAAACCGATAGATTTTATATATGAATGGTACGGTTTTTTACTGCTTTTATTTCCAATTGGGGTTCTCTAAAAAGCCTAAAAAGTTAAAAGGTTCGTCATTGAACTCGTTTCAGAATCTCATCATGAAAAAGATTAACGACAGACCCTGAAACAAGTTCAGGGTGACAGACAGATATGCTGCAAGCAAAGCTTGTCGGCATCTGTCGTTGTTGTTCTAGTTTGCCGTGCGCAAGCGCGCTTTATTGTTTTCATGTTTTATTTGTAATCTTCGGGAGTATATTCAAATACAGCCATTTCTTCTCCGGCTTCGTTTTGGTAGCGGTATATGAAAGTGACTTTTTTTCTTCTGTAAGATTCCAGTGAAGGATTACTTTTTACGGCAGACAATAATGTGCGGCTTGCCGATTCTTTGAAAGTTTCCGTATTTATTTCTGCGTTTATCGTATTAAGAAGAGTATTGTTATATTGGATTTTTTTTCCGGGAAGCGTAGTTATGCTGTCAAGCCTCGTTTGAGCGTCGATCATTACCGGCAAATCTTTATTTGCTTCAAGCGCTATTTGTGCAAGCGTATTGTCAACGCTTTTATCGCTCTGCCCGCAAGATATTAATCCAACTATTCCAAAAATTGCAAAAACGGCGGCGGCAAATACTCTTTTGTTGTAATTCATTATTTTTCTCCGTTATTAAATGTCGAGATTCCTTACGTCAAGAGCGTGCGTTTGTATAAACGCTCTTCTCGGCTCGACTTGATCTCCCATGAGCGTGGTAAATATCTGGTCGGTTTCAACGGCGTCTTCAAGCGTTACCTGCAAAAGTTTTCTGTTTGCTTTATCCATGGTCGTTTCCCATAATTGTCCGGGATTCATCTCGCCTAAGCCTTTATATCTTTGTATTGCAGCGCCTTTATTGCCAAGCTCTCTTATAATCTCGAGAAGTTCCGCAGTCGAATGAAGTTCGTGTATGTCCCCCTGCGCTTTTTTTTGCGCGTCCTGAAGCCTGTAAACGGGTTTTGTATGCGTTTCGCCGTAATGCTCAAGATGTAACCCTTCGGCGGCAAGCTGGTCCGCAAGTTTATCTACGCGCGGAAGTTCCCATAAATCTTTATATTCGGGCATTACGTCTTCAAGCTGCATATTTTCCGTAACGGCGGCAAGCTCTCCCTGAGAAGCCAGAAACTCTCTTCTTTTTTCAAGAAGCTGTTCTTTAAATTCTTTCCACTCTTTATCCGAATAAATGTATTTGACCTGCCCTTCTTTAACTACTCTGTACATCGGCAGTTTGCCGTCTTCTCTTGAAGATTTTTCTTCCCTAAACTTTAAATATTCTTTCCACG
>JAISDI010000078.1 GCA_031264895.1 Endomicrobium sp.
AAAATGTAAGATATCTGGCAGATTCTGTCGAAGACAAGTCTCAGCCGGCAATATTCGATACGATAGCTCGCAATGCCGACAGCGAAATGCTTTCCGGAATGCTTTCAAAACTGTCGCAGCAAGAAAACGCCGTATTGTCTTTCAGGTTTTCGCTTGACGGTTATGCGGGTAAAAGAATGTCCATAAAAGATATAGCTTCAAAGCTTGAAATATCGGTTTCAAAAGTTAAAGATTTGGAAAATTCGGCTATATTAAAATTAAAAGGAATGATAAAAGATATAAATGAATAAGAATAAAATCATACCGTTTCTTCTTACAATAGCACTTCTTTTCAATGCAGTTTCTTATGTTTTTGCTGACGCCGGAATTACTTCCGGACAAATTTTTTCTTATAATCCAAATCCCGTTACCGGAGCCATGGGAGACGCCGGCATTGCTTTAAAGTCGGACAAAGTGGCATTTTCGATACTAAACCCCGCATCTACGGCAGACATTTACAGAATAACGGCGTCGTTTAGCAATTCGTCTTTATTCGGTGAGATACAATATAATTATCTTGGCGTTGCATTCCCGACGGAAATAGGAAATTTCGGATTATCTTTTATGTATGCGGGATACGGAGATATAGATTATTACGACATCTCCGGACAATCGATAAACATGAACAACTCTTACGACGCGGGATTTGTACTGAACTATTCTCTGCCGCTTAAAAAAACTTCTCCCGTAGAAGTCAATTACGGCGGAGTCGGCATCAATATAAAAGCTTTAAGATCCGCACTGGGAAATTATACTGCCGAAGCTCTTGCGTTAGACGTCGGAGGCGTGTTGACTTTGCCTGCCATAGATAATTTGTCTGTCGGTGTTGCTTACAGAAATCTCGGGACAAAACAAAAATTTATAACCCAGTCTTACGATTTGCCTCAGACCTTTGCATTGGGGCTTGCTTATAAAGAAAAAGATTTTTACAACCTGAACATAGTGCTTGATTTTAATGCCCAGATGAATTCCGGAAATTATTTTTCGGCAGGCGCGGCAATAACGCCGGTTTATTTCCTTACTTTCAGAGGCGGAATAAAACTGGCCGATGAATCTCTAAACTCCGATTTTAGACTCGGCATGAGTTTTGAATTCCAGAATTTTACCGTAGACTATTCATATACCCCATCAGACAGGCTTAACGGGACGCACAATTTTAATCTGAGCTATGCTTTAGGCAAATTCACCAGCCAGCAAACCGCATACGATTATTATATGCAAAATCATTTCAGGAAAGCGGTTGAATCGTACTATAAAAAAGATTATATTACCGCAAGAAACCAGTTTGACGAAATTTTGGCCGTTTATCCGGAACACAGGCCTTCGCAAAGGTACCTCCAAAGAATTATTGACGAACTTGCCGATATAGACATATACAATGCCAGAAGAGTAAACGATTACATGAGAAAAGCCAATCTTGCCCTTGAAAAAGGAGATGTGTCAAAAGCCGCTAAAAATTTCAGCAAAGTTTTGGAAGTCGATCCGGACAATACTCTTGCAAAAACCGGCATCGAAAGAGTTAACCAATACTCCGAAGAAGTGGAGATAGAAAGAGAAAGACAAAAAAACAGCGAAAGAATACAATATTTATGGGCAAGATACGAAACTTTTTATTTACAGGGCGAACTTGTGCGCGCAAAAGAGTCTTTAAATTTCATTTTGGACATAGATCCTCCGAATGCCGCCGCCAAAGAAGCCATTGTGACAATAGACGGGCAGCTTTCAAAGATTGCCTCGGATAAAGTTGCGGAAATGTACAGTCAGGCAATGGATTTTTATAATCAAGGCAAATTTCAGGAAGCCATAAGATATTTTGAAGCCATAGTGATTGCCGCCCCGCACAGAAGAGACGCTCAGGAACTGATTGCCAAATCAGAAGAAAACATACAGAAAATTACCGAATACGAAAGACAAAGAAAAGTTCTTGAAGCGCAGGATAAAGTCAGAGGGGAACTTTCGCGTAATTTCGAGACTGCTTTAAAATATTATGAAAAAAACAGGCTTGCGGAAGCCGTTAAATATTTCAAAAGAAGCAAAGATATTGCCGACAAGTACGAGTTTACTGAATATTCCCAAAACGCGCAGACTTATATAACAAAAATAAGTTACGAACTTTCCGAAATGCATTACAGGAAAGGTTTTGAACTGTTCAGAAAGAATGATTTTGAAGGAGCTGCAAAAGAATATAAAACTGCTTTGAACTACAACCCGAACAATACGTCCGCGTCATTCGAGCTTGAAAGGGTAGCAGGAGACGTCGCACAAAAATACTATGAAGAAGGCATGTCGTATTACAGCAGAAGCGATTTTGACAAGGCAAGAGAATATTTAAAAAGAGCTCTTTATTTTAAACCGGATAAAACCGAAGCAAAAAGAGCTTTGGAGAGGCTGCAATAATGAAAAATATACTTATTATAATGGCTATGCTTTTTATTTTTTACGTTTCTGCGTATGCGGTAAAAGTCTATCCTAACCCGTGGATACCGGACAGCAAAACCGACGGCGACAGACACGGCAACTATACCGGTATATTATTTGACGATATTCCGGAATCCGGCGGAACCATATTCATATATAATGCAACGGGAGAACTTGTAAGAAAAGTT
>JAISDI010000087.1 GCA_031264895.1 Endomicrobium sp.
TTATTTTCTTTTTGTCAAAATATACGCTGAAAGTAAATGATACGGCTCAAAAGATGCCGAAGAAAATATTGTTGAAAATAATTTTGTCTTTAGTTTTAATCGTTTTGAATTTTATTGCGGCCAGAGGCTCTTTCGGAATATTTCCTCTCGGCGTTGACAATGCGGAAGTTTCGTCTAATGTTTTCATCAATAAGACGGCGATAAACGGAGTATACACTTTTCAGGCGGCGCTTGAAGCCAAAGGCAAAGAAAAGAATTTTGATTATATAGACAAAGCCGGATATAAAAATAATATACGCAAAGCTTTTGCTGATTTACTCGATAAAGATATTGAGGATATCCCGCTTAACAATCCTGAACGTTCTCTTGCAGTTAAATTGCCGTTTAATAAAAATATAGACGAAATCCGCCCTAACGTAATATTTATAGTGATGGAAAGTTTCGGAAGCGACTTGATCAAATACAATAGCGAAAGTTTTAACGTTATGGGCGAGCTTAAACGTCATTTTGACGACGATTACGTTTTTTATAATTTCCTGCCAGGACATGAAGGCACCATAGGAAGCCTTGAAGCCGCAATTACAAATGTCGCAAGAAGGCCTCTTTCAAAATATTTGTCGCAGTCGAAATATGCGTATGAAAAATATAAATTTTCCGGCCCCTTGCCTTATAAACAAAACGGATATGAAACCATATTCGTATATGGCGGCAATACGGGCTGGAGAAATGTCGGCGCTTTTATGCCGAATGTCGGGTTTGACAAAGTATTGGGCGAAGGCGGCATGAATAAAGAATATCCGCGCAACCAGTGGGGAGTTTACGACGAATATTTGTTTGATTTCGTGTATCAGACGCTTGAAAATAACGATAATAGGAAATTCATATACGTTATGACAACTTCAAATCACCCTCCTTATTCATTGCCTGAAAATTATAAGCCGCTTCCTTTGAACGTTTCCGAAGATTTTGAAAAAACTATTACAAGCAAAGACTTGGCGGCCAAGAGATTTGCGGTTTACCAGTATTCAAATGAAATGCTGGGAAGATTCATAACTAAAATAAAGAATTCAAAGTATGCCGGCAATACGATAATTGCCGTTACCGGCGACCATAATTTCTGGAACGTGTTTACGTATTCTAAAGAGAAATATTTCCATTCATTGAGCGTGCCGTTTTATTTATATATTCCCGAAAAGTTAAAACCGGCTGATATCGATACCTCGTTTTTCGGTTCTCATATGGACATAATGCCAACTCTTTATAATATTTCCCTTTCAGATGTGGAATATTCGGCTATGGGAAAGAATCTTTTATCAAAAGATTCTTCAAACAATATTGCTTATACCGACGCGGGAATGTCTGCCGACAAAGATTATGCGATAAATTACAATTTCAATAACGGGGAAGTTTCTTATTACGTATGGGATAAAAATAATTCTCGTGAAATAAAAAAATCCGAGGAAACCGACGGTCATAAAAAGCTTGTCAAACATTATTTATCTTTAATAGCGGTGTCTGATTATTTAATAAAAAATACGGGAACGGAGGAAGCAAAATGAAAGTGTTGATCACGGGCGGGGCGGGATTTATCGGTTCCAATATTGCCGACGCGGTAATAGGAAATAAGCATAAAGCCGTTATCTTGGACAATTTGTCTTCGGGAAATAAAAATAATGTCAATAAGAAAGCAAAATTTTATAAGGCCGACATAGTTAACGAAAAAAAAGTATCGGAAATATTTAAAAAAGAAAAACCGGATATCGTAATACACTGCGCGGCTCAGATCGACGTAAGAAAATCTGTGGAAAACCCTAAATATGACGCAAATATTAATATTTTAGGTTCTATTAATATATTGAAAGCATGCGTTGAAAACAAAACAAAAAAAATAATCTTTGCGTCTTCCGGCGGCACGATTTACGGAGAATGCAGCGGGAAAGCTCCGGATGAAAAATCTTTTCCTAACCCTCTTTCGCCTTACGGCATAGCAAAATATTCAGTCGAAAATTATATAAAGTTTTACAGCGAGATTCACGGTTTAAAATATACGATTTTAAGATATGCCAATGTATACGGCCCAAGACAAGACCCAAAAGGCGAAGCCGGAGTAATTGCGATTTTTGCGCTGAAAATGTTAAATAATGAAGCCGTTACGGTTTTTGGCGATGGAAAACAGATGAGGGATTACGTATACGTTGCGGACGTTGTCGACGCCAATATTAAATCTTTGACTAAAGCCGACAATCAAATAATAAATATAGGCACAGGCAAAGCGGTTGCGCTAAACGATATAGTAAAAATAATGTCGGCCATTTCAAAAACCGACAAAAAGCCCGTATATAAACCGAAAAGAGACGGAGAATTATTTAAGAATTTTTTAAATAATAAAAAAGCTTTAAAAATATTGGGCTGGAAACCGTCCGTAAGCAGCATTGACGAAGGCATAAAAAAGACGATCGGTTATTTTAAAGAAATAAAGTAAGTGAAACAAAATTTTATAAATGTCTGCCTGTGTTTGCATTTTTTGAGACAATACGCTTAAATTAAGCTATAATAGTAACAATTTATAGAAATTTATAATTAAACAAGGAATGCGGTTTATTACTTTCCATCATTGACGGCAAACGGGTATGACAACTCCGCGCCGTTGTCATTGCGGCGAAAGCGGATAAAGCCGTTGAATTTTTAGAAAATAATTATATTTAAAGGATGGATATGAAAGCTTTTGTTTTAGCGGCGGGAGCCGGTACCAGATTGAGGCCTTTGACATACGACATGCCCAAACCGATGATCCCCATAGCGGATAAGCCCGTGCTGCACCATACTTTAAATAATTTAAAAAAATACGGTTTTGACAATGTCTGTATAAACCTTTTTTACTGCCCGATTTCCATAACAAGTTATTTTAATACAAATTATATGGATATAAACATTAATTATTCTCTGGAAAAGAAATTGCTGGGCACTGCGGGAGCCATAAAGAAACGTGAAAAATTTTTGGATGAAACTTTTATTGTTATGTCCGGAGACGGATTGACAGATATCGATCTTGAAAAAGTTTTGGCTTTCCATAAAAAGAAAAAGGCTCTTGCAACAATGGTTTTAAAAAAAATCGACGCAAAATTGGAATACGGCGTCACAATTGCGGACAAAGACGGAAAAGTGAAAAAATTCGTAGAAAAGCCCAAATGGAGCGATATTTTTTCAGATACGGTAAATACGGGCATTTATATTTTTGAGCCGGAAGTGTTTAAATACATACCCAAAAATAAGTTTTTTGATTTCAGCATGGACTTATTTCCTTTGCTTTTAAAAAATAAAAAAAAGATTTACGCTTATGCGATGGAAGAATACTGGACGGACATAGGCAATATTTTTGAGTACAAAAAAGGCGTTTTCGACGCGCTTGACGGAAAAGTTAAAATCGATATGCCAGGCGGAAAAAATAAAAGCGGTTATATAAGCAAGTATGCAAAAATCGATAAAACGGCTAAAATAAAAGGGCCTTGTTTCATAGGCGACAATGTCTATATAGGCAAAAATTCCGTCATAAATCCCTATTCCGTGATTTCCGGCAATGTTCAAATAGAAGATAATTGTATTACGGAAAGAACGGTAATCTGGAGCGGTTCTCATATAGGGAAAAACTCCAAATTAAGCAATACCATAGTGGGATGCGGATGCAAAATCTACGACGGTATTACGCTTTTTGATTCTATAATAATGAGTTAAGAATATAAAAGGAGAAGAAACAAATGCACGAAAAGAACGGATATTTTTTTACGTCGGAATCGGTTACGGAAGGACACCCGGATAAAGTCTGCGACATAGTCTCTGACAGTATTTTGGATGCGATATTGAAACAAGACGCAAAAGCAAGGGTTGCATGCGAGACTTTTGTGTCGCCCGGTCTTCTTGTCGTTGGCGGGGAAATTACGACTTCGGCAAAGATCAACACAAAAGAAGTCATAAGAAACGCAATAAAGAAAATAGGTTACGACAGGGACTGTTTCGGTTTTAATTATAACCACTGTGCCATAGCCGACGTTATAAACGCGCAGTCTCCGGATATAGCGCAGGGCGTTGATACCGGCGGCGCGGGCGATCAAGGGCTTATGATAGGTTTTGCGTGTAAAGAAACGCCGGAGTTAATGCCTATGCCTATAATGCTTGCGCATAAACTTGCAATGAAGCTTACGGAGACAAGAAAGAAAAATATTCTTCCTTATCTGGGGCCGGACGGAAAAACTCAGGTTACCATAGAATATGTCGATTGGAAACCAAAAAGAATAGACGCCATTGTTTTGTCGACGCAGCATACGGAAGCTATTCTTGATAAGACGGGCGATAAAATTACCGAAAAATCAAAAAAAGAAATTTTTGACAAAATAATAGATCCTGTTTTAGGTAAATTAATAGATAAAGACACGGATATTTATATTAATCCTACGGGCAAGTTCATAATAGGCGGGCCGCAGGGCGATACTGGTCTTACCGGAAGAAAAATAATTGTCGACACTTATGGCGCGATGGCAGCGCACGGCGGCGGAGCGTTTTCCGGCAAAGATTCCACTAAAGTTGACAGAAGCGCTTGTTATATGGCAAGGCATATAGCTAAAAATATTGTGGCTGCCGGTTTTGCGGACAAGTGTACGGTTCAGCTTGCTTACGCAATAGGCGTTGCCGAACCGGTTTCCGTAATGGTCGACACTCACCATACGGGAAAAGTTGCGGGGCCTGCGCTTGAGCCTATTGTAAAAAATATATTTCCTTTGACGCCTAAAGGCATAACGGATTATCTGCAATTGCGCCGCCCGATTTTTGCACAGACTGCCGCTTACGGACATTTCGGCAGAAAAGGGAAAGATTTCACTTGGGAAAGTATAAATAAAGTCGAAGAATTAAAAAAAGCCGTAAAAATATAAGGAAAATAAAATGAAATACGATATAAAAGACATTAAATTGGCGGACAAAGGAAATAAAAGAATTGTCTGGGCTGAAAAAGAAATGCCCGTTTTAAGACAAATTAAGCAGAGATTTTTAAAACAGAAACCTTTAAAAAATAAAAATATTGCCTGCTGTCTCCACGTTACTACGGAAACCGCAAATTTGGCAATAACTTTAAAAGCCGGAGGAGCAAACGTTTATTTGTGCGCGTCAAATCCTCTGTCTACTCAGGATGACGTCGCGGCGTCGCTTGTAAAACATCATAACATACCGGTTTTTGCGATCAAAGGCGAAGACAATAAAACCTATTACAGCCATATAGACGCGCTTTTGTCTTCTTCTCCTGAAATGACAATGGACGACGGAGCCGATCTCGTAACTACTATAATTCTTAAAAGAAAAGATTTATTAAAAAATATTATCGGCGGCACGGAAGAAACCACTACCGGAGTTGTCCGCTTGAGAGCGATGGCAAATGACGGCGTTTTGGCCTATCCGGTTATAGCCGTTAACGACGCTATGACAAAACATTTTTTTGACAACAGGTACGGAACGGGGCAGTCCACTATTGACGGCATAATCAGAGCGACAAATGTTTTGCTTGCGGGAAAAGTCATTGTGGTTGCAGGTTACGGCTGGTGCGGACGCGGGTTTGCCATGAGAGCAAAAGGTTTGGGCGCTCACGTTGTAGTTACCGAAGTCGATCATCTCAAAGCCATTGAGGCCGCGATGGATGGGTACGAAGTCATGAAAATGAAAGACGCCGCAAAAAAAGGCGATATTTTTGTTACGCTTACTGGCGATTTAAACGTTATAGACAAAGAACATTTTTCTTTAATGAAAGACGGAGCAATTGTCTGTAATTCCGGACACTTTAACGATGAAATAAATTTAAAAGCTTTAAAACAAATGTCGAAATCGGTTAAAAACGTAAGGGATTTTACCGACGAATATACGCTAAAAAGCAATAAAAAAATATGCGTGCTGGGAGAAGGAAGACTTATAAATCTTGCGGCGGCTGAAGGTCATCCGGCAAGCGTTATGGACATGTCGTTTGCTAATCAGGCTTTGTCCGCAGAATATATCGTTAAAAATCATAAAAATCTTCAAAAAAATGTGTATGTCGTTCCTGAAAAACTCGATAAAGAGATTGCAAAGCTTAAATTAAACGCCATGGGCATAAAAATAGACACGCTGACTTCGGAACAGGAAAAATATTTAAATTCATGGCAGGCGGGAACATAGGAAACCGAGAATGATAAATATCGCTTTTGGGCTTGACAATAATTTTGCTCCTCATTGCGCGGCGTCAATGGCTTCGATATTGAGCAATCATAAAATTTTGTCTGATGAAGATAAAATACATTTTTTCTTTTTCGGCAATCTCGACGATGACAACAAAGAAAAGCTCCTGTCTCTCAAAGAAATTCAGGATTTTGAGTCGGATTTTATCGGCATAGATTGTTCCGAGTTTTCAAAACTTCCGCTACGCAACGGACAGCAGGTCGCGATTTATAATGTGCTGCTTATACCTAATTTGCTTCCTCAGCAAATAAAGAAAGTCATTGTTCTCGATTGCGATACCATAGTGAACACAGATATATCGCAATTATGGAAGATCGACATTAAAAGCAGTTTGGTTGCCGCCGTTAAAGACAATTATATGGGCAAACGAAATTATTTTAATTCGGGAGTAATGGCGCTAAACGTGCCAAAACTTCGCGAGTTTGGCTTTTATGAGAAATGGAAAGAATATGTAAAATACAATGTCGAAAAAATGACGCTGCATGATCAAGACATATTAAATCCGGTTTTAATGTCAAATATCTTTTATCTTCCGGTAAATTGGAACGTTCATCACGGCATTTTTTTGACTTTATACGACAAATACGGTAAAAAAGATATTGATTCTTTTCTTTCTTTCTGTTATATAGTTCACTATTCCACAAAAATAAAACCATGGCATCCTCTTCCTGTGCATCCGCTGAAATGTTTATATTTTAAATATGCGGCAATGACGCCTTGGAAAAATAAATTTCAAAAACATTCATTTTACGCAAAAACCAAAAGCTTTTTGCGTATATTGTTAAAATACTGGTTTGTTCACCCTGCTTTTATGTTTAAACCTAAATTCTGGAGAAAGATAAAACAAAAAGGCTGGCTGATGACATTATATTAACGGTAATTATTAATTAGTAATTGACGACAAAAGACTAAAAAGACCAAAGGAACGTTGCTGTTCTAATTTGCCGCATGCAAAGGTTATGATAAAAAAAATAAAAAGACAAATACGAGAATTTAGAAAATCTTTTGCTAAGTTAATCTTTGACAAAAAAATAAATCCGAACGCGGTTTTGAATATTGCCGGATCAAAAAAAATTTTATTTTTAAGAGACGACGATAAAATCGGGGATATGGCTGCGCTGACGCTTGTTTTCAGGGAATTTAAAAAACATTATCCCGACGTCAAGATTCTTGCGCTGTGCGGCAAACACAATAAAGAGATAATAAAATATAATCCCAATGTCGACGAGATAATTGAAATAAGCGGAAAATTTATAAAAGATTTATGCGCATATAAGAGCCTTAAACGAAGGATGATCGATATTGCCGTTGATTTTTTCATATTCGATCCGCGTCCCAAACGTTTATTTATAATGAGGACTATTGCACCGAAATTTTTGATAGGTTTTCATAAAAATAATTATAAAATATATGATTTTTCTATCGATTGCGATATAAATAAACTGCATATTTCAAAAAGGTATGAGTTTCTTTTAAAAGAACTGGGTATTAAAGCGTCTTCTCTGGATTACGATATTTTTTTAAACCCTGAAGACGAAAAAAAAGCAAAAGAGTTATTTGAAGGCGTAAAGAATAATCTGATAATAAACCCTTTTGCCGCAAGCAAACACCGCAGCTTTTCTTTTGAACGGCTGCAGGAACTTATAGACAAATTGAAGGAAAAGAAGGATCTAAACGTATTTGTTATATGTGCGAAAGAATCTTTTGATTTATTAAGCGGATTAAACGGGGCAAAAGTTCTTTCATCAAACTCAATATTGGAAAGCGCCGCATACATTAAATATTGCGATTATGTAATATCTCCGGACACTTCGATAGTGCATATTTCTGCGGCTTTTAAGAAAAAAATGCTGGCTTTATTTCTTGACTATTCGAAATGCGAGGAAAAGATAGACGAAGTTTGGGCGCCCGGTTATGAAAATGCGGTAAAGATATGCGTTGATACAAAAAACTCGGTTTTGGAAAATGATATAAAAAATATAAGCGCTGATTTAATAATTGAAACATTTTTTAAATTAATAGATAAAGGGTAAGCATGATGAAATTAATGATTGTCGTTCCGGTCTACAACAGACAAGAATATGTCGATATTCTTGCAAGATCTTTAAGCGAATGCAACTTGATTGGCAGCGCAGACATACGCGTTTATGACGATTGCAGTACGGATTTCGGCATAGAATATCTGGAAGAAAAATTTTTGCCTTTAAATGCAAAAATAAAAAGAAGGGAAAAACGAAGCTGGTGTACGGCAAATAATTATTTTGAAATGATGACAGATTTTATAAATTCCGATAATGACGTTTTATTTTTGTGCGATTCAGACTTATTGCTGCGTCCCGACGCATTTGAATACTTAGAAAAAGTATTTCCTCTTACCGACGGATTTATGACATTATATAATTCGGATTTGCATCTTACGGTCAAAGAAGGACGGGAGTTTGATTTAAAGCTTGACATAGGTCATGCAGCGGCCTGTTTATCGAGGGAATGCGTTTCGATTTTTTTAAAACGCAATAATCCCGGAATGGGCGATTTTCGCCTATGCGAAACCATGATAAAAAACGGCGTCAAAATTCTTGCCGCAAAAAAAAGTTACGTACAGCATATAGGCGTAGACGGTAAAAATTCGTCCGAACACGAAGGAATGGACTATAGCATGAGTTTTGAA
Source organism: Endomicrobium sp. (assembly GCA_031264895.1). Taxonomy (GTDB): domain Bacteria; phylum Elusimicrobiota; class Endomicrobiia; order Endomicrobiales; family Endomicrobiaceae; genus Endomicrobium_B. The sequence goes on from JAISDI010000087.1 coordinate 8,921, forward strand.
CCTCTTTCGCCGCATAATAAAGAAATTACGGATGCGTTAATACCTCTTCTCATTAAAAGGCAGTCTTCGTTGATAAAAAGACTGATGTTTAAAGACAAATACAGAAGAGACGGTTTCTTTCTTCACCAGCCGGTAAAGTCTTTACAGAGAAGCATGACAATAAAAAAACTAAAGAAGCTGGAGGTACAATAAAATTTTTACAGAGGGGTTACGATGATCAACTTATTATTTTCTTCAGACAACAATTTTATAAGACACTGCGCTGCGGCAATGACTTCGATTTTATGTAACAGCGATTCGGACATAAATTTTTTTATCATCGGAGACATAACCGATGAAAATAAGAGTAAAATGGCGTCGCTTAAAAACATCAAAAGAAAAGGCGGGAATTTTAGTATAAACTATCTTACCCCCGAAGACAAAATTTTTGATGATCTGCCGCTTAATGAGGGGATCACAAAAGCCACGTATTACAGACTGCTGGTAACAAAGCTTCTTCCTGAAAATATAGACAAAATTATTTATCTGGACTGCGATGTGATAGTTCGCGGCGATATTAAGGAATTATATGATATTGACATTGAAAACTATTACGCTGCCGTTACCGAAGCTTACAATGCAAAAAATTATATTTCAAAGCTGCCAATGCAGCAGGGCGCCAAATATTTTAATGCGGGCATAATTTTATTTAATTTAAAAGCTTTGCGCAAATTTGATTTTTTTGTCGAATGTATGAAACAGTATGAAAATATAAAAAATGTAATACGTTTTCTGGATCAGGACATTTTAAATATGGTTTTCTATTCGCATGTTCTGTATATTCCTCCGAGATGGAATTTCGTAAGCGGTTATATGCGTAACGAAAACCCGAACTCGTCACTTTCAAAAGAATATATCATGGAAGAAAAGAAAAACATAAAAATCATTCATTATAACGGCGGAAAACCGTGGGAAACATTCAATCTGCACACTTTGAGAGAAGAATATTTTGTTTATGCCGCTTTAACCGCATGGAAAGATGAACTCCATTCGGAGTATGCCAGAAAAATCGGAAATTTTATTTATATGCTGTATAGATTTTTCGTATATTTCTTAAATCATCCGCTGTTTTTTGTCCGCGCAAAATTCTGGAGAAAAGTG